>CAZZBY010000124.1:0-3861 GCA_964652635.1 uncultured Candidatus Marinamargulisbacteria bacterium
GCACTTGCCAAAATATATGGGCCCCATCATGCCTTAATTAAGGCAAATTTTGCCAGTTCTGAATCTAAAATTGCCCCTCGCAATGAGTTTATTCGATCCAAATTAGAGTTAATTGATCATTTAGTCGATACACTGAAAGTCTACATCGATCTTGATCCGAATTTTGATGTCACTACTCTCTCAACTGAAAATATTGCCAATTTACTCAAAAACGGACCGCCATCTTTTGTTTTAGACCGACTTACACAACTTCTAGAAGATCCCGTTCAGGCTCAAAAGGTAAGGGATGCGATATTCTCAATGCCCACTTGGATCGTTGATTTGATTAAAACCAATCATACTCTTGCGCTTAAGTGGCTATTACTGCCATCAACTATCACGGCATTTGGAAAGGATCGTATACTTGCATTTCTTGATATAACAAGAATTGGCTACAAACTTACATTTCTTCATCTGGGAGTTGTCTATCATTGTGATCAGATCTTTGAAATACTTCTCGATCTGAAAACGATTGACGCATTAGGGGCGGACAATATAGTGACGCTTTTTGGGACAAGAACTAAATCACCCTCTCGACACACTCCATTCCATTTGGCAGTGGACGCCAGTCGTCACCAGATCTTTAACGCATTTTTGAGACCTGCAACTATTAAAGCACTCGGCAAAGACAATGTCTTGAGTCTTCTTCAGATGGCAGATGAAGGGCGGGATAAATTGACTACTCTCCAGCGGGCGGCAAAAGTTGGAAAGTATCAGATTTTTGAAATACTTCTAGATCCGGATACGATTAAAGAATTCGGCACAGACCATATTTTTAAACTTTTTGAGTCGCTTTGTGATCTCGATCGTCAGTTTTGGTTGCTTCAAGGGGGACATTATCGGATTTTTGAACTACTTCTAAGACCTGAAACTGTTCGAGCGTTAACTCTGGATCGTGTTATGGTGTTTCTTAAGGAGGAAAAATTTGAGCTGGAAACATTTGAGCCTGACGAACGTATTGCAAATTGGAGTGTCTTTAAAGTATTTCTGAAAAAAGAAACGATTGAAGTTCTCGGTCAAGAGAATGTTTTTAATCTACTCAAGGGTAGTATTTGGCCGTGTTTTACGTTTTACGCATTTTGCTCTTGGATGATGTACGCAAAACACTTTGATGTCTTTGAGCTACTTCTGAACCCAGAAACAATAAAGGCTCTAGGTGCGAGCTATATTTTTGAGTTTCTTCGAATGGAAATTTCGGGCGATCCTGAGCGTGTTTCTCCGCCTTTCTTCCATTTGGCAGCAGCAAATGGTTACTTTCAGATCTTTGAACTGCTTCTGAATCCGAAAACGATTGAAGCTTTAGGGAGAGAAAATATAGTTCGGCTTCTTGGAAGGATCTCTATCATTAAGGATGATGATTATGATGACGATGATGACGATGATGACGATGATGACGATGATGAGAATATTCAGGGGACTCCTCTCCATTTGGCAGCAGGAAAGGATTACTTTCAGATTTTTGAACTACTTCTGAATCCGAAAACGATTGAAGCTCTAGGGAGAGAAAATATCCTTGAGCTTCTTCAAATACGCTGTGCTTTTTCGGATGATGATAGTAGTGATGACCAGTCTCAGGGGACTCCTCTCCATTTTGGACCAGCGTATGAAATGTTTGCCATACTTCTGAAGCCGGAAACGATTGACGCCCTAGGGGCGGGCAACGTCGCTGACCTTCTGAGCATGAGAGAGACATCAGTGTTCAAAGATACGCCCTTACATATTGTAAGTGAAACAGTTGCTGAGCGTTTTGAACTACTTCTGATTCCGGACACAATTAAAGCCCTGGGGGTGGAAAATGTACTTAAGCTTCTTGGGATGAGAAATCAGTCCAAAGAAGGATTTACCCCCCTCCATTTGGCCGCACAGTGTCGTTATTATGGTGTCTTTGAGGCACTTTTTAATCCGGACACTATTCGCCTATTAGGAGCTGAGGCTGTCTTTAACCTTCTTCAGATGACATCTGAATTGTCGAAATGTATCCCCCTCCATTGTGCAGCGGAGGACCTAGATTTGGATCTATGGCCTCATCCAAGAGAGGGATTAGAAACGGGAGCGAGTATTGAGATCTTTCAACTGCTTCTTAGGAAAGAGACCATTGAAGCCCTAGGGGTGGGCCGTGTGATTTCTCTTCTTAAAATGAGAAATAAGTTGTCAAAAACCCCACTTACCCCCTTCAAATTGGAGGGAGTTGATGATGTCGACCTTTGTCGTGAAACTCTGCGAAAAATGGCGGAGAAGTAGGGATTTGAACCCTTCATTGAGCCTCCCAATGGAGACTCAAGCCGGGCAGCTACAGTCACTGACGTATTGCCAACTCGTTGACAATACTATTCCTCCCTATTCGGTCGGCGTTCCTTACGTTGGTTCAAATCTAATGGAATGAGTAAAATGGCGGAGAGGGAGGGATTTGAACCCTCGCGAGTATTACTACTCCTAACGGTTTAGCAAACCGCCCCCTTCAGCCACTTGGGTACCTCTCCGTGATGCTTTCTCTTGGCTGAACTTGGATTGAGAAAGTGGTAGTGAGCTGATTTTACTATATTCTTGGTTGATCTTCCATTGCTGTGTATTATGTAATCTGTTTTTATTTTTTGAGGTGGTTAATGAATTCGTCTGCTGTGATTTTGAGGTTATTTCGGTATATTGCTCCGTTTCGGGCTAAGTTGATTTGGAGTACAATTTCTAGTGTTTTAAATAAAATTTTGGACTTGATGCCTCCATTATTGGTGGCTTGGGTCATTGATACTGTGAGTGGACATGCACCAGTGTGGGTGATTCGTTTGTCTGGGACGACGAAACCTTTGTCGTTAGCTGTATGTTTGACAGTGCTTTCTGTGATTGTTTTTACTTTTGAAAGTGTATTCCAATGGGCGTATCAGTATGGATTTATGACATTATCTCAGCAGGTTCAGCATCAACTTCGCTTGGACACTTATTCGGCTATGCAAAATCGAGAAATGGCGTTTTTTGAAACCCATCGTTTAGGCGATACATTGGCTGTGTTAAATGATGATACTAATCAGCTTGAGCGATTTTTAAATAATGGGATGAATCAGTTTATTCAGTTGGGGGTGGTGATGGTTTTTGCCTTGATTGTGATGTTTGATACATCGTGGAGATTGGCGGTGATTAGCTTAATCCCCATACCGGTGATTATTTGGGGGAGCTTTTTATATCAGCGGTTAATTTCCCCACGATATCGACAAGTGAGGGAATCCGTGGGCGCACTCGCGAGTCGTATCGAGAATAATATTTCTGGAATGCTAGTGATTAAGAGTTTTACCGCTGAACGATATGAATATGATCGTGTCAAAGAGGCGTCGATGGAGTATCAGCGTAATAATGTGGCAGCGATTCGCTTGAATGCCTTGTATGTGCCTCTGATTCGTAATGCGATTTCCTTGGGATTTGCGGGGGTATTACTTTTGGGAAGTTATTGGATTTTGAATGGGCAATCGTATTTGACAGCGGGACAATTAGTGTTGTTTTCGATGTTGATTCAGCGGATGTTGTGGCCGTTAACGACATTGGGGACGGTTCTGGATGATTTTGAACGCTCTAAGGCTAGTATGCGCCGTATTTTTGGATTGTTAGATCAAGAGGCCTTGATTCAGGACCCCAGTGTGCCGGTGATGGTGGCATGTCCTCGTGGGGAGATTAAGATTGACAATTTATCGTTTCGATACCCGATTGGGGACGCAGTGTTGGATGGACTTTCGTTGGATATTTTGAGTGGAAAAACCGTTGGGATTGCGGGGATGACGGGGTCGGGGAAATCGACGTTGGTGAAGCTGTTGTTTCGATATTATGATCCTGCAGCCG
>CAZZBY010000125.1:0-3857 GCA_964652635.1 uncultured Candidatus Marinamargulisbacteria bacterium
CACCTCCCAAAAAGCCACAGTTGTGCAATTGATCAAGACAGAATTATAAGATTCAAAACCAAAAACGACACAAGAGACAGTTGAAAAATGTCGTCAGGTGGTTAAATTGGGAGCCGCAGACTACCAAGGAGCCGAAGCGTCAGCGTAGGCGGTGTAGTTAAGGCGAGTAATTTAGCCGCATGGCGGCATTTTACAGCTGTCTCACCGGAACTGGTGGATGACTGAGGTGACCACCCCCCACAACTCAAACGTCATCTCATCCGTAATCGGAATCGGAGAATATTTCGGGTTCTCAGGCATCAGCGTCACACTGCCATTACTTCGCTGTAACCGCTTTACCGTCACTTCCGTATCAATCACCGCAATGACAATATCGCCATTCTGCGCAGGTACGCTACGATCAATGACGAGTAAATCATTAGGCTGAATCCCCGCATCAATCATCGAGTCCCCGCTTACCCGTACAAAAAAAGTTGCAGAAGGCCGCCGAATTAAATGTCGGTTTAGATCAAGTTTTTCTTCTTGGAAGTCGTCCACCCCAAAAGGGATACCGGCCGAGACTTTCGCTCCAAATAATGGGCACTCATAGGTTTCACCGTCGAGCATTTCACGGACATCGGTAAGCCGAGTCCGAGGTATACGCACTTGTACCGTTTCTTCTCCATATTTGCCGCTTCCTTTGGGACGACCAGCACCCTCTCGTTTTCCGCCTCTAATCATAAAGATTAGAATACTGGTGCAATAATCAAAAGTCAATGGATATTTTATTTTAAATCGTCATCGGCATCTACTGAGATTCGCTAAGCAGTATATCGGTATATATGAACCATCAAGTCTTTCAACGAAATAATCCCTTGAGTTGCCATGGACTGGGGGGATACAATCCCAGAATGATTCAAACATTAACCGATATTAGTCTCCCACTTCCGCTCGTCCGAAAGGGCAAAGTCCGACATGTGTATGACTTAGGCAGGGACCTATTAATCGTTGCTTCCGACCGAGTATCCGCCTTCGATTGCATCCTCACTCCAGGCATCCCCGATAAGGGTAAAATCCTCACGCGTATTAGCAAGCTTTGGTTTGACCTCATCGGCAATGAATGTGAGCATCAACTCATCAGCGACCAAGTATCCCATTTACCCCCCGAGTTAATCCCATTTCACAACCAACTGGATGGTCGCATCATGATTGTTAAAAAAACGCAGGTCATCCCGGTAGAATGCGTAGTTCGAGGCTACATCATTGGCAGCGGCTGGAAAGACTATCAAAAAACCGGTGCCATTTGTGGACATCATCTTCCCAAAGGACTTCGCGTGGCCGATCGGCTTCCTAAGCCCATTTTTACGCCGGCCACCAAAGCAGAGACAGGTCATGATGAAAATATCTCAATCAAACAGATGGAAGAAAGTGTCGGTGTCGACATCACACGACATCTAGAGAAAAAAAGCCTAGAACTCTATAAATTTGGAAGTCGCTATGCCGCCAAACGAGGGATTATCCTGGCCGATACTAAGTTTGAATTTGGCATTATCGACGGCCAAATCATCCTCATCGACGAAGTAATGACCCCAGATTCGTCCCGCTACTGGCCAATGTCCGACTATGCCCCTGGACAAAGCCCTCCCAGCTTTGACAAACAAATTGTCCGCGATTACCTCGAAAATTCTGGATGGGACAAACAGCCACCAGCACCTAAGCTGCCAGAGGACACCATCCAAAAAGTGCGTGCTCGTTATCTAGAGTTAGAGCGACTGCTGAACACTGAGTATATCCATGCTTCATCACCATCAAAATCCCTCTAATTGACACACCACAATGACTTACCGTACACTGACCCGTCTCAAAAGATCCTCGGGGCGTAGCGCAGCCTGGTAGCGCACCAGTTTTGGGAACTGGGGGTCGCTGGTTCAAGTCCAGTCGCCCCGACCATTGATAAAATCAACTCATCATACACTGCAGAGAGTTTATTCCCATGATGAAAAAAGTCATTGCTCAGATATCCTCAGGGCTCAAAACTGCATATCCTATATTACTCACGTCCACACAACGTGATGAACTCGTCCAAAAAATTATCTCACTAGAAAAGGATGGCCACTTAAAAGGCAACATTGTCGCTATTCGCTCAAGGTCATTTGACGATAATCATTATAATATTTCTATCGAATGCACAGGCGAGCACATTGCTCAACAATTACAACGACACTTAGCCGAATATTTAGATTCTGCTGAAGGAAGACATCTCCAGCTTAAAGCCACAGTAGTCGGGTCCTATGTTGATATGATGACTTCCCCGGGGGAATACTACGGAAAGGGCGTCTCCTTATTTCAGGTATTCCAATTTCACCCAACCATCCCCAAGGAAAACATTGTCATCATCGATGATAGTGCTCAAAGAGGGGGTAATGGCGTCCCCATGATGGTTGATGAAAAATGTCAATGCTTTTGCGTAGGGCCTGGAGAACCTGCCTTCAAGCATATCCAAACCAAAGTGAATGGTGAAAGTATTCAAGGTCAATATGCAGAGGGAACATTAAAAATCCTAAAACTCATCTATCAACGCATCCTCAAAGGGGAGCTTGCAGGTAACAAATGCGTATTTTTATTAGATGTTGATTCCACTCTCACAATGAAAGGAGAGGCAGGTCAAGAAATGCCCATCACCACCGACGTCAAAGACATCCTCATTGATCTGATAAAAGTCGGTGCTCATATCTACCTATCCACGGCACGAGGGATGGACCTATTGCATCTTCAAGAGGATTTTTTTAAGACATTACCCCAGCTTAATATCGGACTATTTATGATGAACGGAACCCATTACACCTCCGGGGAAGACCTGAGGGCAATATGCCAATATCCAGATGGAAAACGAGATTTTTCAAGGCTAAAAACACGATATCAAAAGCATGAGTTACATCGGTTTAATTCGGCTTAACCCCTTAGACCGATGTATGCTCCTCCAAGGAGGGGATGTTGATTCAAATATGGCTAGGATGTAGCCCCTCCCTAAACGGGGTGGGCCTCTAATACCTTTTTTGCCGCCTTCAACGCATAAAACCGATGACTCATCAGGTGCTTTTCTTCGGGCAGCATCTGAGCAGCGGTTCTTGTCTCGCCATTCGGGATAAAAATCGGGTCATATCCAAACCCATAATCGCCAACTAGTTTAAATCCAATCTGGCCATGCATATGCCCTTCTGTCGTCATCATTTGTCCATCCGGAAATTTCAACGCAATCGCACACGTGTAATGTGCGCTACGCTGAGTAGATGTCCCAAGCTCAGACAATAACCGTTGACATTGCTGCGTACTCGTCAGTCCAGGGCCACCATACCTGGCCGAAAACACCCCCGGGCGACCCCCTAACCCATCCACCGATAACCCCGAATCATCCGCCAAATAAATCCGTCCTTCCACCAATGGCAACGGTATCACTTTTTTAAGTGCATTCGAAATAAAAGTATCCCCATCTTCCAGGATATCTGGCACCGGCGACATGACATCATGAATCGACACCACCGGCAACCCCATCGACTCAAAAATCACAGAAATTTCCTTGATTTTATCGAAATTACCCGACATCACCACCAATTGATAAGTCATCATCACCTTATGTCCTTTGAACAGTGACAACATCCGAAATTCCACGAATCGAGCCTATCAGTAAATCGAGTTGAACCACATTTGGAATATCCAAAATTAAAATCACACTCACCATTCCACCATGGTCATGAAGTCGTGTCTCCACATGATCCAATTTCAATTTTTTAGAGGTAATCACCGATAAAACATCCTGTAAAAAGCCTAACCGATTAAATCCTTCTACCAACAAACTTACCGAAAACTGGCGAGTGCCC
>CAZZBY010000126.1:0-3815 GCA_964652635.1 uncultured Candidatus Marinamargulisbacteria bacterium
GATACCATGGTTGAAATGGCCGACTGTAAAGTAGTACTCGTTCCCAATGAAGATTTTGTTACCAGCCGCGTGGCCAACTGGACCTACAGTAATACGATTGCGAGGATCGAAGTCAAAGTCAGCGTCGAATATCATTCCAATTTAGATCAGGTAAAAGCTGAGTTGTTAGAAGCTGCCAATACCCATCCCAGATGCGCCAAGCTCCATGCTCCCAAAGTATTTTTGCGAGAATTTGGAGAAAGTGCTATTAATTTTTCATTATTTTTCTACGTGGCTGATGTCCAAGAAGGATTAATGGAACCTCAGTCTGAAGTAATGTTTGATATTTGGAAACGATTTGAAAAAGCAGGGATTCAAATTGCATTCCCCCATCAAAATATTCGGATTCAAGGCCCAATTGAAATTAAAAAAGCGTAACCGGCGCAAAGCCTCCATATGGGGTTTGCAAGTTAGTGACTTGTCCCATAAAGAGCCTGGCTGAAGTCAGGACAATTTCACCATTCACAACATAGACGCGGATATCATACTTAAAGGACAAATCATGGCCATCGTAGTGTTGAGTATAAACCGGTGCCGTAAAATAGGGTTGAGCAATCGTTGGGGACTCAATCAAGCGATCAAACGCAGGGCGGCTAATACTTTTTCCACGGTACACACCTTTACTTCCAAAGCTATTGGCCGGTTTAAAAAATAAGTGTTTACGACGGGCCCAGGCAAGATCCACCGAATCATCATCAATTAAAAATACAGGGGGGACGACTTGTCGAATCACCGAAATCTCCTCATTAGAGAGGGGAAATTGAGAAAGAAACCGAGGCTCAGACCATTGAGCAAGGCGCGATTTATCAGACAATAATCGGTAGTGATCAGGTGACGGTAAAAGATGAACTTTCCCAGATAAAAAGGCATGACCTAAGTGAGCAGATGCCAAATTTTCTAGCAAAAAATCACAATAGCGGTTGTAAATGACAGACACAATCCGTCCATCAATGGTAGCCAAGTATCCATCCTCCCTCAAAATTAAATCCCGAGGAGACAAGATGACGCATTCAACTCCCCACTGCTCAAACAAGGCCTTAAACCAGGAAAACTCAAAATAAGTATATTGAGTCGTGGGGGATTCATCCAAAATGACAATCATAGGGGATTTTGTCACAGAATGTCGGGCAATGGCTGCACAAAATACGGCCTCAAGTGAAGGCAACGCTGTGTCACAGATCTGGCCATGAAATTGGGCCAGTAAAAAACTAAGCAGTAATCCTGCGGGATTAGTATTCACTTCAATCAATTTTGGGCCTGTTGGTGTCAAATAAAAATCAAATCCAATGATGGGGCTATCTCCGTGTAACAGTCCTGATGATCCCACCAATGCAGGGTAAGATAGCGTATGACTCAATTTAAGAATCGCCTGAATAAACGAAGTCATCGTCGCCATATCAGCATGAGAAATAGGAATAGTAAACGGAGACACCATTAATGGAGGTAAATACGTAAGTCCATCCGAGAAATAAGGGAATTTTTGGCGGGAAAATTCACAAAAATCGCTAAAATAATGCACGACTTCACAATAGCCTAAAAAATTTCGATTCGACAAGTAGGAAAAGTAATCTACACTACTCTAGATGATCCAAAAAATTCAGCATCACAAGACTAAAATTATTAGCATGACGATGGCAGTGATAATTGCGGCTTCGATTGTCTTCGCCGTCAAGCGACATTATGCTTCAAGCCCTTTAAGTAAAGAGAATAAAATCGATGTTACGACGACTCAAAATGCCCTGCCCGCTAAGCCAAAAACAGTTCATATTAAAACTCCAAACTATGTTCGCTCAGCCTACATCACCAGCTGGGTGGCCACATTAAAAGAGCGTAGACAAGGCATTATAAAATTGGTCCAAGATACCGAGCTTAACGCCGTTGTCATTGACATTAAAGATTTTTCCGGAAAGGTCCTTTTTGACACAGGTGACCCCGAAATTAAAAAAATCGGCAGCGAAGAAATCCGAATGAAAGATATCAAACCTTGGATTGAAGAGCTTCATAAAAATGGCATTTATGTGATTGCTCGGCTTACTGTATTCCAAGATCCTTTATATGCCAAAAAATTTCCAGATCAGGCTGTCCAAACCGCCAATGGTGCTGTCTGGAAGGATCGTCATGGTCTCTCATTTGTGGATGTGTCTTCTCAACCGTTTTGGGACTATATTATTCGAATTGCGAAAGCTGCTGAAAAAGTGGGATTTGATGAAATCAACTTTGATTACATTCGATTTCCAAGCGATGGCAACATGAAGGATATTAAATTTCCAAAATCAGGCCCATCCGTTGCTAGTAAAGACAATCGCCAAATTCAATTTCAAAAACTGATGGCTCAGAAAAAGGTGTCTCAAAATGCAGTGGTAACTCCAAATATCACCGACTTAAAATCTGCGAAACAACTTAAATTAGAAGTATTTTACAATTATCTTCATACGCAAATGAGCCAGGTTGGCATCCCCATTTCCGCCGATTTATTTGGCATGGTCACCAGCAATCAGGATGACTTAGGCATTGGCCAAGTTCTGGAAAGTGCGGCTCCCTATTTTGACTATATCTGTCCCATGGTCTACCCATCACACTATCCAAAGCAGTTTTTAAACTACAGCAATCCCGCTGATCATCCTTATGAAATTGTCCATTATGCCATGGTAGAAGGGGTAAAGCGCTTTAACGCCATGAAGCTTAATCCACAAAAGCTACGACCATGGTTACAAGATTTTAACCTAGGAGCCACTTATGATGCCGCTAAAGTAAAAGCTCAAATTAAAGCTGTCCACGATGCTGGATTACGCAGCTTCTCGATGTGGGACCCTCGAAATAAATACACAAAATTAGCATATTTAGCCACAAAAAACGAAATAATTCAGCCAACATACTAACTCCTCATTCATATGGTCACCTGATTAATATTTCAGTGTCTTGCCCAACATGCATACTACAAAATCATTAAAACTTAGGCCAAGTATATTCGCGGACAACTAACAATGCGAATTGCCTCATAGGTTAGTAGCCGAAGGTCTGTCTTTGATAAGCCAAAATATCGGCTAAAAAAGAGCAGCAGATTCTCGAGAATCCCCCCCCAGTGACGAAACTAAAGAAAAACATTATTTGAGGAGGCCAAAAGTAACCTCAATACGTTGTCTAGACTTGAGTCAGTGATATCCAGAGCGATGGCCATCATAAAACAAAATACACTGGAAAACACGCTCAAGGCTATCTCCAGACTGAAATGAGAATAAGATAGACCTGAAATCCGATTAAAATTAAATCGATAATACTCAAGAAGCAAAATAGGTAGAATTTCTGGAGAGATATTGCATATGAAAAAGATAATGAGTTTGAGAGATACAGCTTGTGAATGGATACCTGCTCACTATATGCAAATTTATGGGTGTTCACCTACGATGAAGCCAGTAAAAGAGGATGTGGATAAGATACGGATAGAGTTGCCAAAAGAGGCTACTATAGCGATGAAATACAGTCTGTACACTCTGGTAAATGAAATGCATGACAATACATTAACCTTTAAATCTGAAGACATGGCCTACGAGGTAAGTACGACAGATTTTGATAGGGTCATTAATAAATTTATGGAATTAGCCCAATTTAGTGGAAAACTAGAGGAACTAGGGTTTACTATAGGTGTTACTGTCAAATCAGGGACTGAATTATTTAGTGAAAGTAAGGCAGCGAAAACTCAAGGTGTCAGAAGTGATCTTGAGTGGTACTCTCAGTACAATATAGACGCAGCCACTGCAAGGAAGCTGCAGGAGGGG
>CAZZBY010000127.1:0-3805 GCA_964652635.1 uncultured Candidatus Marinamargulisbacteria bacterium
ATTGTGCAGATGGAGTATTTCGCAACAGTCCCACTTTAATTAGAGTGAAGTGACGCATTTAATTCAATCAATTTCTGATTAGGTTTACATATTACCTGACCACTTCGAGAATCCTGAATAAACAATAAATAATCCCGACCAGAAAGTTGACTAGCCTTGACAAAATTTTCTCCAGGCTTAACCACTTTGCCAGTAATCGTCGTCGGATTACCATCTTGGTCAAAAAGCGAAATTTTTAATCCCGAGTAAATATACAATCCAGCAGCAATCGTACACCCAACACCCAAAGAAATCCCTGTACCAGAATTAGCCCCCAATAAACACTGAGGACCAATCGAAATCACGCGAGAATTGCCACCTGACAATGTCCCCATAATCGATGCCCCTCCCCCAATATCCGATTTCTCACCCACGACAACACCGGATGACACGCGACCCTCAACCATAGCCTGTCCTTTAGTTCCAGCGTTAAAATTAACATACCCCGCCGGCATTACCGTCGTCCCTTCGCCTAAATAGGCTCCAAGCCTTACTTGACTACCCGAAGCAACCCGAACACCAGAGGGAATATGATAGTGAACCAAATATGGAAATTTATCCACATGCGTCACAATAATAGGGGTCATGCTACCCCAGTAATATAATCGAAGTCCATCCAAATCCTTAGGAAACACAGGCCCAACCGATGTCCAAGCCAAATTAGGCAAATGAGCAAAAATCCCATCCAAGCATAATCTATGTGGCAATACATGCCGCCTTGAAATAGCGTGAAGCTTAAAATAAGCCTCTTCCACACTTTTGATCGCCGAAGCCCCATCTGACAACACAAAAAACCCAAAATCAGTCACAGAATATGGATGATCATACTCCGGAGCCACAAAACTATCTCCAAAAAAATAAGCCATTACATTCGTACGTAAGTCTGACGCAAGTGCAACAAACTCCATTTCAGAATAAGACTGGCCAACAAGCTCTAAAAAGCCATTCCACCATGCCTCATTTTGGACCTCCCACCGAATATCGGGATACCACACATCCATCACCGATTCCCCAGAACGACGCCGAATACCCAACCCAACCGATTTCATATTAGCCTCCACTAAAAAGTCGTTTTAAATGCTGAACATATTGCTCCACATTAACATATGGAACATACTCATCTGGCACATGGGCTTGAGAGGTCAATCCAGGACCAAAGTTAAATGCAGAAACCCCTAATTGAGAGAATTGAGCCACATCCGTCCAGGCCTGCTTCGCTTCAATTCCAACCCCTAAAGAATGAATCACCCGATGAAACAATGGTGAAGACAGAATCTGCCCTCCAGGAACCGCATCCACCACCATAATATCCGCCAGATTCACCCCACGACGATGAATCATATCGATCAAATGAGACTGGGCTTCATCAACAGAAAATCGGGGAGCAAACCGATAATTAATGTTACATCGAAACCAGCCTGGTACCGTCGTTCTGCCAGGCTCAGCCTGACATTCGGTAACCTGAACCACATCAAAAAAGCGAACTCCTGCAATATCAACAGGCTCCGGCACAAGATGAGAAATCCGAGTCAAAAATGGGATTGCCTCATAAATTGCATTACGACCATCCCAAGGACGTGCTGAATGAGACGCAAGCCCTGGAATTTGAGCCTGAACATGAATACTCCCCACACATCCCAACTGAACCGCTAAATTAGTCGGCTCTCCCACAATCGCCAAATCAATAGACTTAAAAAAATTAGGAAATTGAGAAATAAGACTATAAAGGCCATTTTGACAAAGACCAGTCCCCTCCTCACGACAATAAAGAACAAAGGAAACCCGATATTTTTGTACCAATTCGGCCAAATGTTGACGCAAAAACCACATCATTCCAACAAATCCAGACTGCATATCCGATGCTCCAGAACCGTACACGCGACCATCTTTTTCATACGGAACAAAGTAAGCTGGCACTGTATCCGAATGCCCCACAAAACACAGATGAGGAAGTTCAGATCTAAATGGGAAATCAACAATCAACGAATCATCAAATTCGGTAAGCTGACAATCAGAAAAGTGAGCCTGAAACCAAGTTCGAACAAACTTAACTTTTTCAGATTCAGAAAAAGTAGGAGAAGAAATAGACAGGACTTCTAGCAATAATTGGAGTAGACTAGTCATGTTCATCATTATAAGCGAGATTGACAAGCTCGTACATGAGCGTATACTAGAGGGCCATTTTTTAAATTTATGATGTCGATTAAAATAAAAACAAGAAGAAAAGTAATGAAGCAAATTGGATTAGTATTGTTGTGTATGGGGACACTATATACTGCATCATTTGCAGAAAGCACCCCTGCAATCTCAAGACCTGAGGGCCAATCTGGCATCCAAATGGATGATTCTGGAAGTACTCCGTATATCCCAGCAGGCGGCGGGCAATCCCCTCAATACCAATACGAAACTCCTAGATTTCAATACCGGCCAATCGCAAGAAAGCCAACGACTAATCAAACTGTAAAACCCAATCCATTGATACACACCAAACAATCAGCACTGACTTTCGGTCAAATGGCCGACAGCATTAAAAAAAGTAATGGATCCTCTCCAGGTTTCACATTTAAATTATTAGCCGACAAACTAAAAGAGAAAAAGCCAACTGAAAATTCTCTCAACACCGAAAAAATCCCAGTAAAACGGTTATCGGATCAAGAGTAAAGATAGCCTCATAAAATACGACGACACTCCTGCAAAAACGCAGAAAACTGCTCTGCATGTATCCAATGTCCTGCATTTTGAACAGTACGAACTACCGAGTAGGGAAACAGACGCCGAATGTGATCTCCATCTGTATCCAAAATATAGTCCGATAATGATCCTCGGATAAAATAGGTTTCCACTTGACATTCAGATATCCCAGGGGCCAACAAAATGGAAGGATACTCTCTTGCAATCACATCAGCATTAAACTGCCAAATCCGACCCAATGCAGAATCACCTATATAACTTCGTAAAATAAATTGACGCACACGTTCTTCACTAATAAATTGAGAGAGCAGTAAATCCACTTGACGACGATCTCCAAAAGGGGCCTCATCCTGAACCTTTCGAATGCCATCCAAAATATCTTGATGATGGGGAGGATACGCCTTAGGTGCAATATCCACCACCACTAACTTTGAAACTCGATCAGGCCAAAACGACGCCAACGTCATCGCCACCTTTCCTCCCATTGAATGTCCAAGCAAAATCACTTGAGGCAGCCTCAAATAATCCAATAACCGAACCACATCGTTGGCCATCGAAACATAAGTCATATCATCACAATGGGGAGAATTTCCATGATTACATAAATCTACCAAAACAATCTGGTAAGCCTCAGAAAAGGCTTTAGCAACCGTCCGCCAATTATCCGCCGAACCAAACAATCCATGCAAAATAACAACAACAGACCTAGAGTTTCCAAAACGATAAAAAGTCAAAAGATCAGATTGTTTCAAAAAAGCACCACCCAACCATCCTTTTTTGTCATTCTCACTCCTATCCTTAAATAACAAATGGACTAGGAAAGATTAACATCAAGAATGAAGGAAAAGAAGAGGAAGGAAACGGAGAAAGAAAATATAAACTTCACAAGTTCACTTTTTTTTGGCTCCCCCGGTAGGGATCGAACCTACGGCCCAGCGATTAACAGTCGCTTGCTCTGCCACTGAGCTACAGGGGAACACAGAAGGCATTATAAATATAACGACGCCATTTGACAATCAAGGGACTGTTGCGAAATACCCCAGATGTGCAATTGATCGCAATGCACAGACTATCT
>CAZZBY010000128.1:0-3793 GCA_964652635.1 uncultured Candidatus Marinamargulisbacteria bacterium
GAGAGCGTATCGACACAGAGCGGGTTATTCTTCGACAATGGCACTTGTGACCCCATGTTTGTCTAGGGCAGTTTTAAACTGAGTGGCCTTGGCTTTGCTGCTAAATGCACCACTTTGAACTTGATATAGGGGTTTTCCGTTTTGAGAGATGGTTTTGATAAATGACGGATAGCCTTTTTGGGTCAGCGTGACTTTTAAATCGTTTGCACTTTTGATGTTATCAAATGAGCCAGAGATAATTTTAAAGGGACTTCCCGATTTTTTGGTTGCTTTTGGCTCTTTTTTGAGTGTGGCTGTGATGGTTTTGATTTCTTTGATTTCTGGTTTTTTGTGGTCAGATTTGGAGATATTGATGATCGGTTTTGGGGCAAGCTTGACTTCTGGTTTTGTCACAGTTACTGCTTTTTCTGGTGTGATGGCAGGTGTTGATTGAGGTGCTGATTTGCTGATTAATTTTACGCCGGACTTTGTATTTGATTTTTGTTCTTCAAGATTTTCAGCTGCAGGTGTGGGTAAGTCTGTCGCAGGGGTTGCTGGGGCGTCAATTTCTTGATTTGTTTTGGTATTGGCATCTTCGATTTTGTTAAAATCGGATTGAAATTGTTCGTTTAATACTTCTGTTTTCTTGTCGACAGGTTTTGAGAGAATGGATTTTCCATAGCTAAATAAAAAGTTAAGTGTGGCAAAAACGCCAATGATAAATAGGATTAGGGTTACACCAGTTTTGATCCAGCTAAATTTGCGAGTATCCTTATTGCGAAGAAGATCTCCGATACCGTCGTTGTATTCTAACTGCTCTTTATCATGATCGGACATGGGATTCTCCTCGTTTCTTGTGTACACTTTTTGTAATGAAAAACAGACTTTTATACTAGCATAGGATTATTTAATGTCCAAACCTGACTTTCAAGAATATTTGTCATTATTGGGATGGTCAGAAGTGGGGTTGCCTGACCGATACTTTGATTATTTTAGTTTAGAAGATCAATGTGCTCATTTGAAGGCTTTATGTGACCTTAATCGAGATAAAAAACGGGTGTCTGCTTTGCTTAATTGGCATACAGATGATGATGTCACCGTGACCATTGTTTCCTTTGATTATCCTCGTATTTTTATGATGTTAACGGGGATTTTGAGCTCGCTATCGATGGATATTAACTCGGGAATGGCCTTTACGTATTCGGCTCAGCAGCGGTCAGTGGTGGATATGCGTCGATTTTTGGAAACTCGGCAACTGTTGCGGGGTAAACCAAGGCCGATTGTGGATTGTTTTAGGGGTAAATTGCGCCATAAACCGTCGATTTATCGGTGGCATCGGAACTTACTTTCTCGCTTGGAGACAGTGATTGGCTTGTTAGACCAAGGGGATGATGCCAGTTTGGCCTTAGCTGGTGAATGGGTGAATCGCTGGGTGTCGGATTATATTTCGGAAGGGCAGTTTGTGCTTCCGAGTCGATTATTCCCGATTGAAATTTCAGTGGAGTCGGAGATGTCGTCGTTTACGCATATTCGGATTGTGTCTGAAGATACACCCTTTTTTTTGTATTCCTTGGCCACCGCCTTGTCTCAGTATCGGTTGTCGATTGAAAGTTTATTGATTGCCACCAATGGGTCGCGGGCTGAAGACGATGTGTATGTCTTGGATCGGGAGGGGATGCCGTTAACGTCTCAGGAAGATATTGATCGCTTGAAATTGCTAGTGATGTTGACGAAGCAATTTACGTTTTTTTTGGACCGATCACCTAATCCATTTGATGCCTTGTCTCGGTTTCAGCAATTGGTGTCCCAGATTTTGGTATTGGCGAGTGGTAATGAGTGGGTGGGCTTATTGTCTAACCCCCGGGTATTAAAGGATTTTGCTCGTATTTTAGGGACGAGTGATTATCTGTGGGAGGATTTTATCCGAACTCATCATGATGCGGTGTTGCCGGTGCTGAAGCCTCATATTGCGGAGATGGGGGCTGTGTTTAATTTGCGGGAATTATCACTTCGATTTCGTCGGGCGGTTCGTGGGCTTGTGAGCTTGGATGAACGTGTTGCGGCCTTGAATGAGTTTAAAAATAGGGAAAATTTTTATATTGATCTCAATCATATGTCGGGGGAATTTAATTTTAGGGAATTGTCTCGGCAGTTGACTTTGCTTGCGGACTTGGTGATTAGGGTGCTTGTGAAGTGGATTTATCAAGATTTAAAACGTTACCATGGCACTCCAACTGGTGTGGGGGGGATTGAAACTCCTTATGCAGTGATGGGCTTGGGCAAAATGGGTGGAATGGCCTTGGGATATGCCTCGGATATTGAGTTGATGCTGGTATTTGGAGATGAAGGAATGACATCGGGGGAGCAGTCCATTTCCAATAGCGAGTTTTTTTCAAGAGTGGTTCAGGGATTGAGTGAAAAGCTGAAATCAAAGCGGGATGGAATTTTTCAGTTAGATTTTAGATTGAGGCCTTATGGAAATTCGGGGCCAGTAGCCGTGAGTTTGGATTTATTTAATCGATATTATGGTGGATTTGAAGGTCATATTCATGAATACGAAAAACTGACCTTGGTGCGTATGAGAGTTGTGGCTGGTCAGTTTCGCTTGGGAGCGCAAGTGCTTCGACTTCGGGATGACTATGTGTATTTATCTGGGCATTTGGATGTGAAGTCGCTGTGGCAGCTGCGTCAGCGTCAATTGTCTGAAAAGGTGAGTTATGGTAGGGCTAATGCTAAATTTAGTGCCGGTGCTTTAGTGGATTTGGAGTATGCGGTTCAGATTTTGCAGGTTGAACATGGTCGTGATTTTGTAGGATTGAGGACGCCCAGTATTCATGATGCTTTGGTGGGGTTAAAGCAGATTGGTATTTTAACCAAGGCACAGCAGGATGATTTGAATCGATCATATGATTTTTTTAGACATTTGATTAATGGACTTCGGATGTTGAGGGGTAATGCTAAGGACTTGGATTTGCCTGAAGAAGGCTCGTTAGAGCTGGATTATTTGGCGAGGAGGATTGGATATAAAGTGAAGCGTCAGATGACGCCGTCGGTGTTGATGATGGCGGACTTTGACTATTTTACGGCTCAGGTGCGCGGATTTGTGACGGAATATTTTTCGTCGATTTCGTATCCGGTATCGGGTAATTTAGCGGATATTGTCTTAAATCCTCAGGTGGATGTGAATCGTCGAAGAATGATTTTAACTCGGTTGGGCCTAAGAGATGTGGATCAGGCTTATGACAATGTGATGAAGATGATGGAGGGGGTGAAGCCCAAGGCCTTGGTAGCGAGCGTGCTTGTACTTGCATCTCATACTCGACCATTTAAAACAGATCCTGATCAGGTATTGAATGTTTGGGAGCGTTTTTTGTCAAATTTTTCTAATAAGGCAGCTCATTTTAAGGCGGTGTCTCGTCAGCCGATGGTCTTGAACATGTTGTTGGATGTCTTTGTCATGAGTCAGTTTTTATCGACTTTATTGATTAGTCGTCCAGAAAATATGGACTGGGTATTTAATCAAAAGTACTTGGATCACTTGCTTAAGCGAGGGTGGTTAGATGAGGAACTGGCATCGATTGCGTCCTTGGCGGATGCTCGGATGCAAATGGTCTTGGTTAAGCGTCGTGAATTGCTTAAGATTGCGATTCGGGATTTGTATCTTCAATCTCCATTGGTGGATATTACTGCAGAGTTAAGTCGGTTGGCTCAGTGCATGATTACGGCGGTACTTAATGGGGTGTGGGCGTCGTCGGATTTTGGGGTATTGCCCCATCAGCATGAGATTGTGGCATTGGGATTATGTTTGGTGTCC
>CAZZBY010000129.1:0-3778 GCA_964652635.1 uncultured Candidatus Marinamargulisbacteria bacterium
TTAGTGATGGTGGTCGGACGCCCTATCGTCTGCATTTTAGACGGCCATCGTTTATTGCGTATCAGGCTTATCCTGAAATGATTATTGGTGGATTATTATCCGATGCCATCGTTACACTCAGTAGTTTAAATGTGATTGCAGGAGAGTTGGATGCTTAAATTTTCAGATGCGTCACTCGACAAAATCCAAACCATTATTCGTCGCTATCCTGAAGGTCGGCATAAATCGGCCTTGCTTCCGGTACTCCATATGGCTCAGGCAGAATTTGGCGGATGGTTAAGCGTCGAGACTATGGATTATGTGGCCTCGATATTGGGGTTACAGCCAATTGAAGTGTATGAAGTGGCCTCGTTTTATACGATGTTTCAACTCCAACCTACCGGAAAATACGTCCTTCAAGTTTGCCAAACTGGCCCCTGTTGTTTAGTAGGTGCAGATCGTATTATTGCGTACTTGGAAACTAAATTAGGGATTAAAGTAGGTGAAACGACGGCTGATGGATTGTTTACTCTTGGTACAGTCGAGTGTCTCGCCTCCTGCGGAACCGCACCTGTCATGCAAATGGGTCGTCAATATGTTGAAAATTTAACTGAAGCGAAGCTGGATGAATTGATTGATGGTATTCGAGGTACCCATTCATGAGCCGTAAGATTTTGTTAAAATATGAAAATATCCCAGGAATTGAAACATTTTCGGTTTACCGTCAGCATGGCGGTTATGACTCAGTGGCTAAGGCGTTTAATATGGACCCAATGGCTATTATCGAAGAAGTCAAGACCTCTGGCCTTCGCGGACGGGGCGGTGCGGGGTTTTCAACCGGGATTAAATGGAGTTTTTTAGACCGAAAATCTCATCATCCTCGATATTTGGTGTGTAATGCGGATGAAGGTGAGCCTGGAACATTTAAAGATCGTTATTTTATGGAAAAAATGCCTCATATGCTCATTGAAGGCTTGATTGTCTCTAGTTTTGCATTGGGTGTGAATACGGCCTATATTTATGTCCGTGGAGAATTTTTTTGGATTATCGACCAATTAGAAGCTTCCATTGAAGACGCCCGTGCCGCTGGGTTTTTAGGCCAAAACATTTTGGGTTCTGGATTTAATTTAGAAATTTATGTTCACCCTGGTGGCGGGGCTTATATTTGTGGTGAAGAAAGTGCACTTTTGGAGTCTCTTGAAGGTAAAAAAGGATATCCTCGGATTAAGCCTCCGTTTCCGGCGATTTCAGGTTTATTTTCCTGCCCTACTGTGATTAATAATGTGGAAACAATTGCGGCTGTTCCGTGGATTATTTTGAATGGTGGTGCGGCGTATGCGGCCATTGGCATTGGGCGGAGTTCTGGGACGAAGTTAATTTCGGCTGCTGGGCATATTAAAAACAGGGGCGTCTATGAAATTGAAATGGGTATTACCGTCGAAGAATTTATTATGTCAGATGAGTATTGTGGAGGCCTTCATGAGGGGCGTAAGTTGAAAGCAATGGTTGCGGGTGGATCTTCTGTACCGATTTTGCCTGCTCATTTAGCACTGAAAACAGCGGCAGGTGAGCCAAGACTCATGACCTATGAGTCCTTGTTTGAAGGTGGATTTGCCTCTGGAACGATGATGGGTTCCGGCGGATTTATTATCTTGGATGATACAGCCTGTATCGTCCGAAATACCTGGAATTTTTCTCGGTTTTATCATCATGAATCTTGTGGTCAATGTAGCCCTTGCCGCGAAGGTACCGGTTGGCTTGAAAAAGTTCTTCACCGTCTTGAGCATGGTCAAGGTAAAATGCATGATGTTGACCTATTGGTTGAGATTTCTAAAAAAATTGAAGGCCATACGATTTGTGCCTTGGGAGATGCGGCTGCTTGGCCTGTGGCAAGTGCGGTGCGTCATTTTAGAGATGAGTTTGAAAGTCATGTGCGAAACCAAGGATGTTGTTTATGAAAATTACCATTGACGGTGTAGAAATCGAAGTTGCCCCCGGAACAACACTCCTGGAGGCCTCTCGGCGTATTGATGCTAAAACAGCCCCTCCAGCGATGTGCTATTACACGGGGCTTAAAGAGAGTGGTGGTAAATGTCGGACTTGTTTGGTTAAGATCGCCCAAAGTTCTCCTAATAATCCTCGGCCTCAGGTGCGTTTGGTGCCAGCCTGCCGAACATTGGCTGAAGACGGTATGGTGGTGCAAAATAATACGTCTCAGGAAGTATTGGATGCCCGTAAAAATGTTGTTGAATTACTGTTAATCAATCATCCCCTCGATTGTCCTATCTGCGACCAAGCGGGTGAATGTGACCTTCAAAATTTGGCTTTTGATCATGGTGTTTCTAAAACGAATTATGAAGAGGAGCGGCGTCAGTATCCCATGAAAGATATTGGGCCACTGATTAAACTTCATATGAATCGCTGTATTTTGTGTTTTCGATGTGTGTATGTGGCTGATCAACTGACGGATGGTCGGTGCCATGGGGTGCTCAATCGTGGAGATGCCTCTGAAATTAGTACGTATATTGAAAAGGCCATCGATAATGATTTTTCGGGCAATATGATTGATGTTTGTCCTGTGGGTGCTTTGACTGATAAAACCTTTCGTTTTAAAAGCCGTGTGTGGTTTTCCCGTCCTGTACTTGCCCATCGTGACTGCGATAAATGCTGTGGTAAAACGGTATTGTGGCTAAAAGGTAATGAAGTTCTTCGTGTTACTGCCCGTAAAGACGATGTTTCTGAAGTCGAAGAATTTATTTGTAATGGCTGCCGTTTTGAGCATAAATCGTTGGCCAACTGGGAAGTTGAAGGCCCTGCACATATCAATCGGGAGTCGGTGATTTCTCAAAACCATTATGAAACCCCCATTACTCCACCGCTTGAGATTTCTAATCATGATTGATTTGTTTTTTATTATTGAAAAATTAATTTTAGTTTCTATTGTCTTGGGGATTACCCTTTTTATTGCTGCCTATTCGACTTTGGCTGAGCGAAAATTAGCGGCGTTTTTTCAAGATCGAATTGGCCCTGATCGGGCTGGCCCATTTGGGTTGCTTCAACCTTTGGCTGATGGACTCAAGTTTTTATTTAAGGAAGCCACTGTACCTACGAAATCGGATCATCTGTTGTTTTTATTGGGACCTTCCCTCTCGATGATTGCGGCATGTATGGCATGTGCGGTTATCCCCTGGGGGGCTGATTTTCTTTTGATGGGGCGTACCGTTCCGCTTCAAATTACGGATTTGAGTGTGGGTGTGCTGTATGTTTTTGCCTTGGTCTCTTTTGGAGTCTATGGGGTTATGATTGGTGGATGGGCATCCAATAATAAATACTCGCTTTTAAGTACGATTCGGGCATCTTCTCAGATGATTAGTTATGAATTGGCTATGGGGCTAAGTTTGGTTGCCTTGGTGTTGACTACTGGATCGTTAAGTCTACGAGAAATTGTTATGGCCCAACATGGATGGCATTGGAATATTTTAGTTCAACCATTTGGATTCGTCATTTTTATGGTGTGTGCATTTGCTGAAACAAATCGGGTTCCCTTTGATTTGCCTGAATGCGAAACGGAGTTGATCGGTGGATATCACACAGAGTATAGCGGCATGCAACTTGGGTTTTATTTATTTGCTGAATATATCAATATGTTTATTTCGTCGGCCATGATGGTTTGCCTGTATTTTGGGGGGTTTCAGATGCCATTTTTGGGATCGCTTGGGCTTTCTCATAATTGGGTTACTCTCTTGGGGGTAGGGTTCTTTTTTGTTAAAATCATCGCATTCATCTTTTTGTTTATTTG
>CAZZBY010000130.1:0-3737 GCA_964652635.1 uncultured Candidatus Marinamargulisbacteria bacterium
GGCATAGGTTTCAAAGCGGTGCCCGTTGTTAATATTGACAACTTGGACTTTTTCATACTCGCATATATTGGCCATTTCCATTAAGGATTGGTCGATGGTAAGACTGCCTTCGTAGTTTAAATTGGCATCTGTAATGGTTGCACGGTGTATTTTTGATTTCAGAATTGTTATCCACATAATATCCATGAAATTGTAGCTGATGTGTTAAATTATGGAAATGCGATTTTTTGTAGCTTTTATTTTATGCGTGACATTTGCATTGCCGATTTTTTCGGATCGAGAATCTGACTTACTTGATGCGTATTATCGTAAAGACTATTCGGATGTTATTCACCATGTAAAATCCAAAGATCAACTCCCTGAGCATTTGATCCTGAAAACATTGTCTTATGTTCAGCTTAAAAAATTTGATTTGGCGAGATCAACCTATGCCTCTTTAAAATATTCGGATCATTTGGGGCATTATGACGCCTTGATTCAGCTGATGATTAATCAGGATCGCCCCTTTAAGATGACGACATTTAATCGATTATTTTCTAGCTTACCGGCCGATCCTACCCCGAACTATGTTTATGATATTTGGCTGACCTATCTTGACAATGCGATTCACTCGAAAGATGCAATTAAGAGTGGCTATTTAGCCTATCAAATCCCCATTACTCAAGTGCCACTGTCCGTGATGCCACGATATGTTAACTTAATGGTGAAATATCAAACGATTACTTCGGATAATGTGATTGATGATCCATCGTTTTACCCATTGATGCTGAAATATCCTTTTCATTTTACCTCTCATTTATTGTCAAAACGTGTTAAGCCCAAGGATCGAGAAGCTGTACTGGACACTTTGACACGGGCAAAGGAAAGTCAGAAGGTGAAGATTTTGCTTGCTTCTTGGGCACCGCCATCTGGGGACTCTCGGTTTGATTTGGTGTCTGGAAAATCTCTTTATCAATTGAAAGATTTTGACTCTGCAATGGCCTATTTCACTCGTATTCCGACTTCTTCATGTGAGTATGATGACGCTCAGTATTATTTAGCTAAAAATGACTTCCGGACTAAGCATTATCCAGATGCGTTATTGAGATTAGAATCTCTGTTGGGCTCTCCTCGGATGTCTGCAGCGACGAAGACGATGTCGTTGGAGCTGGCTTATGACTGTATTTCGATGATGGATTCTTCAGCCAATATTTTGTCTTTTGTTACTGCACGAAATATTCCTAGGGCGGCATTGCCTGCGTCATTTTTACCTCGGATTGGTGTCGAGCACTATTATTTAAAACATTATGATGTCGCCTTTGACTATTTTAAAGAGTGGATGCCGACAGAGGACACAGATCGGGCTAAACGGCTTTATTTTTTACATCGCTGCGAAGTTCAATCCCACAAAAAACCGCTGACGGGCTATGGGGATGAGTGTTTTTATACTTATCCTGATACAGTCTATGCGGCGATGCTTGCTAAGCAAGAGGAATTTGATATTCGGTCTTTATTGAGAACGGGATATGATGTTTCTTTAAAGCCAGCTGAGGATGTTGTGGTGTTGCTAGATTCGGGCCTGGCGTCTTATGTATTGGATGAATGCAAATCCAGGATCGCTGCAGCTCCTAAATATACGGCTCAGCAAGATGTATTGTCTGGCGCATGGATTTTTCAACGGATTGGTCAGTATGGGGCTGCAATGCGGTTGCTGCTTTCAAATGGGTATCCTTTGTATACGAAATCCCAGGGAATATGCCGAAGTTTGACGGATTACTTTTATCCTCGTCCGCACTGGGATTACGTCCAACTTCAGGCCGAAGAACGGGGGATTGACCCTAATTTTTCGGTGGCTATTATGCGAGAGGAAAGTACATTTAACCCAAGGGCTACCTCGGTGAGTGGTGCGATGGGATTGATGCAATTAATGCCCAATACTGCTCATGGGATTGCGAAATCACTTAAAATTCGTCAATTTAAGACGGATGACTTATATACGCCTAAAACTAATATTCAATTTGGAAGCCATTATTTAGGATTTTTATCTCGCAAGTTTGATGGCAATCCGCTTTGGATGGCCGCTGGGTATAATGCCGGCCCTAATGCCGCCCAGCGTTGGAAAGATAAGTGGAAAGATGCCCCTGATGAAGTTCTGTTGGAGCGTATTCCTTTTGCGGAGACCAATGCTTATGCTAAGCGAGTATTACGAAGTTTTTGGATTTATTCGTTCTTGAATTCGCCCGCTCTTGCAACTGAGAATACTCATCCTTTAACCAAAGAAAGTCCCCACAATATAGGCAGCGATACCCGCGAGGCTTCCCACTAATAGCGTTTCAGCAATTGACCTGATGACTTTTTGATTAGACATTTTAGCCCTAAACCACCCCAGGATGATGAGAGCTGTAATGGACATACTGCAAGCTCCAATAAAGGCCCACTGAGGGGCACCTAAGAGGCAGTAAGGTGCAATCGGTAAAAATCCAAATGAGACAAAGGAAATAAAGGTAATGACTCCGCTTTTGGCGGGGCTGGAGGTTTCGGGCTGATGCATATCGAGCTCATATTTCATCATAAACTCGGCCCAATATTCGGGGTATCTTTGATAGATTTCAGTGAGAGATGAGGCGTCTTTTTCAGAAAATCCTCTTTCTTTGAGCAAATCGACGGTTTCACTCACTTCGTGTGCAATATTGGTTTTGATTTCCTTTAGTTCGACGGCCTTGTGATAGTGAAACATTTCGTTTTCTGCACGCTGAGATAAAAAATCCCCTAAGCCCATTGATAATCCATCTGCAAATAAGTTAGCCATTCCGAATAGTAATACTGTCATAATGGGGAGCGTCGAGTTGGGGGCTGAATTCACACCTGTAAATCCTGCAACGACTGCAAATGTAGTGACTATACCATCTGTGCCGCCGTAAACTACTTCTTTGAGATGGCTGGAAATGACTGAAACACCATGTTCTTCTCGAATATGTTGGGCTTTGTTAAATGGCTTATTCATGATCGCTCCTTGACTGATGCATGATCGTCCATGCTCGGTGATTTTTAATCCCTTTGAAATCTTCAGATTGAGTCTGATGGGTAATTTCTTGGACAGTAACTGGGTAGGCCAATTGGGTATCCTCCATTTTAAATAGTCGTGAATTGTTGCTAAATAGGATAAGTCCATCCTTTGATAAGTGTTTGAGACATTGATTTAATAATAACGGGTAATCTCGATCAACACTAAATGAGTTCATTTCCATACGTTTTGAATTGCTAAATGTCGGCGGATCACAAATGATAATATCAAATTGTATATCTGTGGCATTTTGATACAGGCTTTGGGATGAGTTTTGGGAGAGTGTTTTTAAAAATTTAAAACAGTCCTGAGTAATGATTTGATGGGTTTTGACGTCTGTGATGCCGTTAAGTTCGAAATTACGCTTAATCCATTGAGTGTAGGTGGGGTTCATATCCACTGTGACGGTGGAGGTTGCCCCCCCTTTGATGGCATAGCAACTGAAAGCCCCTGTGTAAGCAAATAAGTTGAGTACTCGTTTTCCTTGGGACATGTCTTTGATTTTTTGGCGGGTTTTTCGGTGATCTAGGAATAATCCGATGTCTAAATAGTTGGTGAGGTTGACTTCGAAAGTGATGCCGGATTCCTGGATTAATTTGAGTTGCGGGGCAGCGTCGATTTTTTGGTGCTGGGTGGTGAGTCCTGTTTGGCTGAGTCTGAGTTTGAGTATGACATGGTCTGGAGAGATGCCTAG
>CAZZBY010000131.1:0-3724 GCA_964652635.1 uncultured Candidatus Marinamargulisbacteria bacterium
AAAACAGTCACCCCCGATGCACCCTTGGTTTTTTTAGATTTGGCCTTTTGTAAACACGCAGGGTCAAGCTCGATCGGCGCCTCATGAGTGCTATCCCGATAATGGCGAATCAATTCACGAGGCATTAATTCGCCCTTCGCAATCAACTCGTACAATTCATCAAAGGTGGACAAGCTAAACCGGGGATAACTCTCTCTCATGGCGGTTAAGAAGTCATCTGAGGCCACCTCCTTGAGTGGAATGCCACTCATTAACACGACTTTTTCAAATTTGCGTTTACCGGCTTTGACATTTTCGAGGGACTTTTGACGTTTAAACCATTGCTTAATCCGATTTTTAGCCTGAGAGGTAGCCACAAAATCAAGCCAATCCAATTTAGGCGATGGGACTTTAGACCGTAATACTTCAATTCTATCTCCATTTCGAAGTCGGTAATCCAAAGGAACAATATGCCCATTCACCCTAGCCCCGATACAGGAATGTCCAATTTCAGTATGGATTTTATACGCAAAATCAATCGGAGTAGACCCTTTCGGAAACATCTGAATATCCCCTTTAGGCGAAAACACAAACACTTCTTCGATAAATAAATCCAACTTCAATTCCCGCAAAAAATCCGCCGGAGTGGTGGGATCATAATGAAAATCTACAATTTCACGTAACCAACTAAAATCTCCCTGAGATGCCCCCGATGTTTTTTGTGCCTTATACTGCCAATGAGCGGCCACCCCATACTCGGCCACTTGATGCATTTCATAAGTGCGGATCTGGATTTCAATCGGCTTACCGTCAGGCCCAATGACCGTGGTATGAAGGGATTGATACAAATTTGATTTAGGCACAGCAATATAATCCTTAATCCGTCCACTAATAGGCTTAAAATGAGAGTGAACCACCCCCAAAACCTGATAACACTCGGGTAAGGTATTGACAAAAATGCGTATTCCCAAAATGTCATAAAGCTCATCAAATGAAATATGATTTTGGTCTAATTTTTGAAAAATACTATAAAAATGCTTAGGTCTCCCCATCACATCCGAGTGAATTCCCGCTTCATCCAAAATTAGGCGGACTTGCCCCATAAACCGTTCTACATATTTTTCACGCTCATCCCGATTCGAAGACACCAACTCTCGAATGCGCTGAAACTCCTCTGGCTGCAACGTTTGAAAAGCCAAATCTTCCATTTCCCATTTTAAATTCCACATCCCCATACGGTGGGCGAGAGGAGCAAAGATTTCACGGGTTTCACGGGAAATACGCTGCTGTTTTGAAGGCGGCAAATGAGAGAGTGTCCTCATATTATGAAGACGATCAGCCAATTTAATAATGACAACCCGCACATCCTGAGCCATGGCCAAAAACATTTTTCTAAAGTTTTCAGCTTGCTCTGCTTCCTTCGAATCAAACCTAAATTTACCGAGTTTGGTAACACCTTTTACCAGCTGACAAATATCATGACCAAAGGTGGCTTCCACTTCCTTTTCGGTGAGGTGGGTATCTTCGACGGTATCATGCAAAAGTCCCGCACAAATCGTCGGTGTATCCTGACGAAGTTCGGCCAAAATACAGGCCACACTCACAGGATGGTCAATATAAGGGGTTCCCGATTTCCGAAATTGTCCATCATGAGCCGAAAACGCCGTATCATATGCCTTCCGAATCAAGGCCAAATCTGACGCCGGTAAATACTCCTGACACAACCGCTGAAGCAAATCAAAACTCGCCATAATGGCCATTCCCCTCTCGAATATCAATCAAACTCAGTTGTGGGATCACATTTCCCTGCCACCGATTAATCTCTAAACTGCAGGCGACTTCCACCGTCGGGTGATACAAGAGTGACAATTTTTCATGTAAGCCAAATCCAATGGCATCAATAACATATTTTCCATGAGGATCCGAAAAAGTAACTTTCAAGTGAGCACCATTGGTGCCAACTGTTTTAAACGAAATTGGACGCAAATTTTTGGCATAAAATAGGGGGGATGGATTTGTCGGTCCAAACGGAGACAACCGATAAAGCGAATCTGCCAAATCCAAGGTCATATCTGAAATATCGAGCACCAAGTCTAACTCTAAAATTGGCACTAAATCTACATCAGTCAGCATGTCATTCGCTGCCTCACGAATGGCTACTTTATAGCCTTCAACTGCCGCCGGATCCATACTAAATCCAGCGGCTTCCTTATGTCCGCCAAAAGTCAAATAATAAGGGAGACATCGATTGAGTAAGTCATACATGTTGACAGTTCCAACACTCCGGCACGACCCGCGAGACATGCCTTCATCCACTGCAATTAAAATCACCGGTTTATGAAAACGCTCTACCAATCGGGACGAAATAATCCCCACCACCCCCGCATGCCAATGTGTTCCAGATAATACCAACACGCGATGATCCAGCCACTGAGGATTGGCTTTCAACTGAGCAAGACAATCCGCCATCACAAGTTCACTCAATGTTTGGCGGTCTTGATTCATTTTATTCAATGTAGTGGCCAATGTCTTAGCCTCCTCAGGATCCTGAGACAATAATAGTGCCACCCCCACGCGGGCATCTCCAATTCGTCCAGAGGCATTCAATCGTGGCGCAATCGTAAATCCAACATCTCTACTTGTTACAGATAGCCCTTTAAACTCAGCCACATCCAACAAGGCATTAATGCCCACTCGCTTGCGGGACGATAACACCTCTAATCCTTTCGAGGTTAATGCCCGGTTTCGACGAAACATCGGGGCCACATCAGCAATCGTCCCCAAGGCTACCAAATCCAAATAATCATCCAAACATAGGTCTGATTTCAAATAACATCGGACAAAAAAGTCCAAAAAATCAAAGACAATCCCCACCGTGCATAATCCAAATGACCAATGAGTTGGTGGAAGTAGCCTGGGATTCAGCATTCCGTCTACCTGAGGCAAAGTATCCGGCAAGGTATGGTGATCAAAAATCAGTACCGAAATATCCGTATCTCGCTTAAGCTCTTTAATTTCAGAGGCATTACTTGTGCCACAGTCTAAGGTCATCAGCAAACCGCAATTATAGGCTACCAGAGTCTCTTTAATCGATGTCGTCAGACCATATCCGTCCTTAAACCGATTAGGGATATAAAATGACACCTTAATCCCCAACGCCCGCAATACCGACACCATCAAGGCCGTCGATGTCATTCCATCCACATCATAATCCCCATACACAAACACCGGTCGCCCGGAGTCCATTGCAGCTTTCAATATTTCAGAGCAGGTAATTAATGTTTCTTCAGGAAAACTATCCGAATACGACAAATCCGGTTTCAAAAAAGAATGTGCATCTGACAGGGATCGAATCCCTCGATTGAGCAGGATTTGGGCAATAATAGTACTAACCCCCAACGACTCCGCTAATTTCGTCGACAGACCAGTATGAGAGGGAAAAACCGACCAGCGTTTATGACCGGCCATCGATTAAGGGCGCAATTTTACTAAAACTTGTCCATACTCGACTGCATCCCCATTGTTAAGGCAAATATCCTCAACAACACCTTCATGGTCAGATTCAATTTCATTAAATAATTTCATAGCCTCAATAATACAAATCACTTGGCCTTTTTTCACGCGGTCACCCACTTTAATAAAGGGGGGGGAATCCGGGCTGGACGAACTATAAAATGTCCCAACCATCTGAGCTTTTACAGATAAAGTATTGGGGTCAACCGCAGACTTTGCTACCGCAACATCT
>CAZZBY010000132.1:0-3724 GCA_964652635.1 uncultured Candidatus Marinamargulisbacteria bacterium
CCGATTCTCTCTCATTTTCTGTTGATGAAATTGAAGTGGCGTACCAAAACGAATTGTACCCTGGGATTCGAGCCGATGTGCTTACATCTATTCACAAGGAAAACGATGGGAATCGGGCTATTGAGCTTGAGGAAGGCTATGTGACATTTTCTGATTTTTTTGAAGTGGCCCTCCCTTCTGCTCCGACTTGGTTATCTGGATTTGGTGTTATTGCCGGTCAGAAAAAAATGGTCTTTGGTAAAGTCAGTGCCCAGCATCCCGAGCAATTGACTTATATTGATCGCCCAGCCGTTCTTAAAGAATTACTGGGAGGAGATGAGGGATTATCGCTTGAGGGCATTTCAGTTTCCCATATTTTACCGACTCCTTTTTTTGCCCAGTTGGAGGTGGGTGCTTGGATCAATAATACAGCCCCCGATTATACATACATCACTACAGAATCTGGCGTTGAATACAATGACACAACCCTCTCCTCCCGGCTTTGGACATCCTATCAACTAAAATCGAATCAGGAATTAGAAGTGGGTATTTCGGGATTATTTAGCAACAAGATTCGATCTGATGCTAGAACAGCAACCTATGGTACTGATATAACGTGGACAGGCTATCTTGAAAGTAATCGTCTGATTAAAGTCCAAACTGAATTGATTAGAAGTGAGTATACCGATCATGTATCAACCTTGTCTGAATCTCGGTTGGGAGCGTATTTATATATGGGCTACCATATTTTGAAAGAAGGTTATATTGGGGTAAGAGTGGACTCGGTTGAGAAATCGTCGCTTGGGCAAGATATTATGACTTATTCCCTGATTGGATGCCGGCAATTATCTGAAACAACTCGATTTAGGGCTCAGTTGATTTTAGATGATTATGCGGAGCCGTCGATTTTGGGTCAGTTTATTTTTGGATTTGGACCTCACACTCATTCGATACAGTAGCCAGCCTCTGCCCCCGAGGAAAGTTTTTAAGTATAAAAGGAGTATTAAAGTAATGAAACAATGGATTGTATTTTTACTATTTATTCATGTTGGAGTTGTGACTCATTTAGACGCGGTTCCACTGAAGGTTGTCACCACGACATCGACACTTGCAAGTATCACTCAAGAAATTGGGGGGGAATTTGTGACAGTCACTCCACTTGTCACAGGTCAGCAGGATTTGCATTATATTAATGCCCGTCCATCGATGATTAAAGATATGCAACAGGCAGATTTGTTTGTGCGAGTGGGGATGATGTTAGACGCCTGGGCTGACGGATTGATTGTGGCCGCCAAAAATAAGCAGATTTTTACTCAAAAATTGGGGTATTTGGATGTATCTGTGGGGGTTGAAAAATTAGATGTCCCAACGGGTCGAATTGATGGGGGGATGGGGGATATCCATATTGAGGGCAACCCTCACTATTATTTGGACCCGATCAATGGGAGCATTGTGGCTAAAAAGATTGCCGACAGATTATGTCAATTGCAACCTGAAAATGCGCCCTACTTTCGGTCCAGGCTTGCTCAATTTAATTTGAAAATCTCCGAAATGATGCCGAAATGGATGGCTCAATTACAAGGGATTTCGGGATATTCGCTGATTACTTACCACACGACTTGGCGGTATTTTACTCATCGGTTTAACTTGGATGTCATTGGACAAGTGGAACCTAAACCGGGTATTCCCCCTACTGCATCGCATTTGTTAGAGCTGAAGCAGTTGATTGTGACGCATCCTCATGTCATGGTTATTCAGGCTGAGTTTCATCCGCCCCGGCCAGGCCAATCCTTAGTAAGTGGGACGATGATACCACTGATTACGGTGCCTACTGAAGTGAGTGCAGAGCCTCATACAGACACCTATGTGGACCTGATTAGCGAGATGGTTCGCAGACTTGCGACAAAGGGGAAATCAACATGATTGTGCTACTCACTTATCCATTATTTGCCTGCATCCTTTTAATTTTAATTCATGTGTATTTTGGGGTTCATGTGTTACGTCGAGGGATTATTTTTATTGATTTGGCCTTAGCTTCGTTTGCGGCATTTGGTGGCTTAATAGCGTTGCTACTTGGGCAAAACGAGTCTCATCTTTACTGCTATTTGATTTCGTTTTTATTTACCCTTGTTGGGGCTATTGTTTTTTCTCTGACGGCCAAATTTAGTCATACTCGACAAGAGGCTATGATTGGGATTTGGTATGCCCTTCTGTCTGCCTTAAGTATTATTGTCATTAGCCGGTTTGGCCTGGATCCTCATGAAATTCAGCATATGTTGGTGGGGGATTTATTATTTGTGACTCGGACGGATATTGTATTTTCAGCAGCACTTTATTCAGGGATTGGAGTGGTGCATTGGATGTTTCGTGATGCTTTTTTTAACCATGTTCAATCTCGGTTTTGGCAGTTTTTGTTTTATGCGACTTTTGGCTTAGTCGTCACCTCTTCTGTCAAATTAGGGGGCGTTTTGTTGGTGTTTTCGTTTTTGATTATCCCGGTATTTATATCGTCTTTATTTGTAAAATCTATTAAAAGAATAGTATTTTTGGGATGGGCCTTGGGAATCATTGCGTCATTAATTGGGCTTGCAGCCTCACTGATACTGGATATCCCCACTGGGGCGTCGATTATTTGTGCTCTTGGTGTGATGTTTATCATTGCCGTGATGCTGTGCTACCATGTCAGGCCTTATGACACAGAAATCCTCTTTTAGCGTTATTTCCTTAGGCTGCGCACGGACATTAGTCGATACCGAAAAAATGGTTGATCAGTTGACTCATGCTGGATTTCAACTGACTGCAGAGGGCAGCGGCGAAAAAGTGACGCTTTTAAATACATGTTCATTTATTCAAGCGGCTATTGAGGAAACCGAAGATAATATCCGGCTCCTCATTGACCGCAAATTAAATGGTCAGGTCAAATACCTAGTTGTTGCAGGTTGTTATGTCAGCCGATTTAAAGAAACAGATTTGATGGCTAAATTCCCTGAGGTTGATTTGTGGATTTCGACTAAGAACGAACACGAAATTCAGGAAAAACTTAGTCAGCTTGTTTTTGAGAAAAAATTCCAACCTCGCCAGAAACAGGGCTACATTAAGCTTACTCCCTCGCATTTTGCTTATCTTAAAATCTCTGAGGGCTGTAATAATTGGTGTACGTTTTGCACCATCCCTAAAATTAGGGGTGAGCATACCAGTAAGCCGATATCGGATATTATCAAAGAATCTTCGTTACAGCTATCTTTTGGGGCAAAAGAGCTAATCGTCATCGCCGAAGATACAACTGCCTGGGGCGAGGATTTATATGGCAAACCGTCGCTTCCAATTTTGTTAAAAGAACTTTGTAAGTTACCTGTGGACTGGATCCGAAATATGTATATTTATCCGTCACGAGTAGATGATGAGTTAATTGAGTTCATCCGAAATGAACCTAAAATTTGCAACTATATGGATATGCCCGTCCAACATGTGAGTGATTTTTTATTAGATCGAATGAGACGTAAGCATGACAAAGCCTTTTTAACTGGAATTATGGACAAGTTATTTGACCGAATCCCCGATTTTACATGGCGAACCACCTTTATTTTAGGCTTCCCTGGTGAAACCGAAGATCATGTCGATGAGTTGATTGAATTTATTGAACAATATCCGGTGACTCAATTGGGCTGTTTCCCCTACTCTGAGGAACGTGAGACTCGGTCAGCACGTATGGATGGAAAAGTTTCCCCTGACGTCATTCAGCAGC
>CAZZBY010000133.1:0-3708 GCA_964652635.1 uncultured Candidatus Marinamargulisbacteria bacterium
GCTCTCATGCAACGATTTTCTGCAAAGCTTGGCACAGTTAGTATATCTTTATTGGCCTTGTAAATTGGAAACGGCAAGGTCTTATCTTCAAATATTTTTTTGAATCTCTCCAGCGCGTTGGTGGAAATCGATTGAGATCCGGCTTCAAATTTCATGTCCGGATAAATCGAGTTATTTGAGAATGCAGCACCTTGATCATCGGACGTATTTTGGAAATAATTTTTCGAAGGGCCCATCACCGAACAGCCGTTATTGTAGTAGGGGCTCACGGAGTTTAACTTGTAGGTCATCCCAATTCCTAAAACCTTATCTCCTTCGAAGCTCGGGTTATTTAATTGCGTATTGTGCTGACTTAAAAAAGTGGTCTTTTCAACATCTCTTCCTGGAAGACACATCGAAAGGGCCCTGTTCCCGCTTAACGTTGATTGCACTTGAAATTGAGGGGTCTCGACACCCTTATAGGCCGCGGGCCTTCCAGGAATTGGAGCACCAAGACCAAAGCTGTCTTGAGTGGAATCGACTCGCACTTTTCCAAAACGAGAGATGCGATTATTAAATTTCGGATTGGCAAGACCTCCAGTCGTGATGGATTGGCAGTAGTGGTTGGCCGAACATGCATGGACAATTTTATCCAGCGATTCATTCCAAGTCGAGTTCTCATTGACGTTAGCATAGTTTTGCGAGCACAGGGCCCCGCGGCCTCGGTACACACAGCGTTTGGAATTTGTGTTGATTCCTAGGATACTGACTAAGCGCTTATCCTCGCGCATAGTCTCTGGGACTTCTCTGGCATTCTCATCAAAAAGAGGCCAAGGAGTTTGAATGGTATTGACGGCCGCGCATGAGTATTCCCAGCCGAGTGTCGTGGCGCAATCGTTATCTGTCGCACATTGATGATACTGCTGACATTGAGCTGCATCGGAGGCGTAATCAGTCGTGGTCATGTTAGATCCGACTGGGTTGAGAGATCCGTCGTTGACCGTCACCTCGTAGGTCGACTCTAAAGTGAGGTCTCCAAAATAGGAATTCAAGGCCAGGAACATTTTATTGCTTTCGGCTTTAATCCGTCGGTTTGTTCCAACCGCAAACCACTTTACACCATCGAATGAACCAATGACGGCGCCATAATCGAAGCCATACCAATCATACTGATAGCCGTTGGCAAATAAGAAGTGCTGGGTGGCCATTCTATTTTTTCTTTGTTCTTGAGTGGTGGATTCCGACCGATGTGACCAAGGGATCATCGATGCTGGAACCATGCAGGCCCGGCCGAATTTCATTTCATCAGATCTAATTCCGGTCGACATGACTCGATTGGTTTGTCCGACCAGTGGGGTGATTCCACCGCCAAATTGGGTGAGGGGAAATAATTTTGTGAGCTGAGAGTAGTAATCATTTCCGCATTGGACACAATTTGAAAAAGATCCCTTGTCGACGTAAATGTCGTAGGTATTTCCTTTTTTAACGGCCACCTCTAGAGCGGGCTTTGCCGAATTATTTGCGTTGGATAAGCTACCATAAATTTCATTGAATCCCACATAGGTATCACTGGTGTCTGATTCCTTGGTGATGTCAGGAATGTTATTCGGATTTAATAAGTTCCCTGTTCGGTAACTGAAGGGAAGCCCTTCTTGAACGGAACCAGGTGGAATCGTCTTCTGGGATGTTCCGGTTGAATCGAAGTATCTCACAGGCACGCTCTTTGAACTCAAATAAACTTTTTGAGTCACCGGAGGAAGAGGAGGATTTGATTCAGGAAACACACAGGCATAATCTATAATTTGGTCGTTAGAATTTTTTACTGGGATCAGCGAACAGTTGATGCCATTGCATCCACAATTTGTGTTAATTTTTGCCTGAGCTGCATTTTTTGAATCCATCACATTGTAGACGTCGAGGTCGACGAAATAGGTGACCTTGACTTTCTGGTCTTTGAACACCTGAAGGGAGCTATCGGGTGTAAAGAGAATAGTGCTATTGGCGCCAAGATTCAATTGCCAGTCTATGTCTCGCTTCTTAAGGATCCCATCAACCTCCACGGTGATGGCCTTGTTTACGTTGGCGTAATAAGGAAGGAGAAATTTATTTCTATTCGTCGCATCGGTATTATGGTCGGTGACCCTCCCTTGATGCGAAACGGAGTTTTGCTCTTGGATGTAATATTTTTCACATTTAGCTAAGGTTTGATTGATCTGGGTACAGCTCGCATCAATCTTGTAGCGAATCACTAAATCGTTTGAGACGGCAGATGCTGGTTTTTTTAAAACCTGTACTTGAGTACCCGTCGTCAAATCATCATTGTGAAGTGCGGTGATCTTGACGATGCCTGGATCGAGGTAAGGCTCCAACGCCAATTGGTCGAGAGTTTTAACAGAATAATCAAATAAAACGACTTCACCATAAAGCACCTGCTCGATGGCGACGATCGCATTGGTTGGAACGGCGATATTTGAAAAAGTATTTTTAAAATTTCTATCATCAATTCCGGCGCTATAGGTTGAGTTCAGAGGATCTACGTCGAAGGTTTTAGCGTTGGGATAGGTGATGGTGCAAACCCCATACTCTCCTTCAACCTTTGTGGTGCAATTATACAGATCTCTCAGTTTCTTCAATCTCACCGCAGCTTCATTCGTAGGATTAGTTGTGGTCGGTGGCGTGCTTGGATTATTGACCGGCTGAGAGCAGATAAAATAATACTGAGGATACAGATAAATGTTGCTTGGGTTATTTAGAATATCTTGAAGCGCTTGCAGGTACTCACCCGACGTTGTTGAAACATTCGGCTTTAGCGCCAGGTCTTTTACACATTGACCTAAACTACAACAATCATATCCTTGGGATTTACACAGCGTCGACTCAGTACAAGTGAGGCCCTGGCCAGGAGTGGCAGGAGTTGTATTGGAGATTAACAAGCTCAACTGCTTTGTGGCGATTTGAGTGATTTCACTTCCACTTGCTGTGTAGAGCTCAACTCCATCACTTGCATAATTGGATAAACTACAAGTCCCACTGATACAAACATCACTAAGTTTATAGGACTGCAAATAAGCCGCATAGCTCGTTTGGAGTTTATTGATCAATCCTGTTTTTTGGCAAAAGCTAGCATTGGAGGAGCTGTCGGCCGGAGTTAAATTAAAATAGTATTCAAGGGTTTCAGTAGAGAAGTTATAGACAGAGCGTGGGATGGCCGCAAGAACGATGATTCGTTTGGAGGGAGTCGTCGTTTGAAATTTGGCCGTGAAACATGACACGACATTTGTTCCGGTATTTCGGATGTAGCTATCAACGTCTTTTCCTCTGAGCTGTAGGCTGTCAGTAAATTTGAGCTCGAGAGAAATACCTCCAGTGAAAATATTAATTCCATTTTGGATAAAATTATTTCCAGATGTAAAAACGGGAATCTTAGGAGTGTTATTTGAGTTATTGGTATTGTTAGCACTTTTTACACTTGATCTTTTATTAGAAGAAGCCGATTGCATACAACCTTGAATCAAGAGGATGACCACCATGATGGCAATCACTCTCAGATTAGTAAATGGACTTGTCTTCCAATATTTCATTTTTTTATTCTATGTTTTACCAAATTAAAAATTAGCAAAGTTCTTTAAACTATTCGGTTTCTACTGGTATTCATTTATTAATTTTAATAGTTTCTCTTGGGACTAGGTCAATATTGCTCATCTCCTCATTACTTACGAAGACTTAGTT
>CAZZBY010000134.1:0-3692 GCA_964652635.1 uncultured Candidatus Marinamargulisbacteria bacterium
GCATCCTAAAGACATGGCCAAATACGTCCGAAACCGCCTTAACGACTTTCAGGGTCATGCACCTCAGGCGGATGATATTACCATTATTGCGATTGCGGTTACTTGAAGTAAGTAGTCTTAGTTGGTATTTCCACACTGGGTAGATACTGATTATGCCCGTCCTAAATGGGATTGTTGCGAAATACCCCATCTGCATAATTTTCGCCATGCTTCACTATACCGGCTTTGCTGAAGCTTCGCCTCCAAGATCGTCTGCGCATTGCGATCAATTGCACATCTGGGGTATTTCGCAACAGTCCCTAAATCAACTTCTGGATTTATCTTAAATGTGTGTCTCACACCGTGAAAACCCATAATTCAATTTTGAATGGGTATCCATTTTGTTGAAAATTAGGGGTTCACGACTTTAGCCTCTTTGTCTATAATTGAGGTTCGTGTCAAAATTGTTTTTAGTATTGGATAGATGAATGACTGATTTTAAAAAAGTGAACGTATTTCCCAAGTGGGCTAACCGACTTCCTCTCTATATATTGTTGGGATTTTTCTTGGTAATAGTTGGAGCGGTTTTTGTGTTTTCGTATTGGCTTTCTCCTCGGAACTTGGATGTGGGATATACGCCTCACCAGCCTATTCCATATAGTCATAAACTGCATGCTGGTGATTTGGGTATTGATTGCCGTTATTGCCATAATGCGGTTGAAACTCAAGCTTCTGCGGGCGTACCTCCTGTTGAAACCTGTATGAATTGTCATGCTCATGTTAAAACGGATAGTCCTCATATCGTGAAGCTTCGTGAGCATTTTGTGTCTGGAAAACCGATTGAATGGGTTCGTGTTCATCAATTGCCTGATTACACTTACTTTGACCATAGTGCCCATGTGAATAAGGGTGTTTCTTGCGTCGAATGTCATGGACGTGTTGACCAAATGCCAGTGGTTCGCCAAGTGCAGCCCTTAAGCATGAGCTGGTGCTTGGAATGCCATCGTAATCCCGCTTCACACATTCGGCCGAAGAGCGAAGTTACCCATTTGGATTGGACCACTGAAAACCGCGAAAAACTAGGCAAGGAATTGGTAGAAGCCTATCAAATTCACCCTAGAGAGGATTGCAACACATGTCACAGATAAAATTTTGGAGAAGTCTTGAACAGCTGAATAACACGAAGGAATATCAAGATTATCTGCATCGCGAGTTTCAGGAAGGCGCATCCGAGCAAGATGAAGGGGTTTCCCGACGAACTTTTCTGAAGTTGATGGGGGCATCCGCGGCCTTGGCTGGATTGGTTGGGTGTGGAATTCGAAAGCCTAAACAAGTGATTCGACCTTATGTGAAACGTCCCGAAGATGCCTTGCCAGGTAAGGCGATTTATTATGCGACTGCGGTTAGTTTAGGTGGAGATTCTGTTGGGGTATTGGCCAAAACAAATGAAGGTCGTCCGACTAAGCTTGAAGGGAACCCCTCGCATAGTCGTAGTATGGGGGCGTTGACTTCTCAACTTCAAGCTATGGTATTGGGTCTCTATGATCCTGATCGATTGGTGTTTCCTAAGCAAAATGTACAGGGTGATTCTGTTCGTAAAACCTGGGATGATTTTTCTTCCTTTGTTGCCCAAGGAGTTATTCATGCTGGTGGCGAAGGTGTTGCGCTTGTGACTGAGTCTCAGCTTTCTCCATCGTTTTATCAGCTTCTCTCTCAATTTAGACAAATGTATCCTAAAGCAACTGTGATTCGTTATGAGTCGGTTAATACGGAGTCGTCGCACTTGGCCTTGTCTGCGGTATTTGGTCAAGCTGTGGCCCCTGATTATCGCTTTGATAAAGCTAAAGTTGTGGTGTCTTTTGCCTCTGATTTCTTGGGGAATGATCCCTCATCTGTGATTAACTCTAAACGGTATTCAGTGCTTAGAAATCCAGAAGCTTCTGAGATGAGCCGTTTTTACTCGTTTGATACAGGTTATACGATTACTTCTGCTCGTGCGGATCATCGTGTCGCGTTAAAACCGTCAATGATTGAACCCGCTTTATGGCTAGTGGCATCTGCAGTCATTGCTCGGTTTAACGGAAGTATTTCCGATGAGGTGGCTGACCTTGTTCATCGTGGGGCCGCTCAGCATTCGTCTCTTATAGATGCTCATTTGCTTAAAGTGTTGGTGTCTGATTTGGTGAGTCATCGTGGATCTAGTGTCATTGTGGTTGGGGCGTCCCAGTCTCAAGCTGCTCATGCATTGGCGGCCCTTTTAAACCAAGTTTTGGATAATGTAGATGCTACTGTTGAATATCGCCGATTGACCTCTTTTGCAGATCCGGTTAATCGGGTTTTAAGTCACGATTCTCTCTCGCAGCTCACTAAGGCTTTGACTGCTGGTAGTGTTAAGACTGTGATTATTTTGGGTGGGAATCCTGTATATGCTTCTCCTGCTGATTTGAAGTTTGGGGATGCTTTGGCAAAGGCGACTCATGTGATTCATTTGACCGAATCTGAAAATGAAACGAGTCGTGTCGCTACATGGGTTCTTCCTAGGGCTCATGTCTTGGAGTCTTGGGGAGATTTAGAGTCTTTGGATGGGTCGGTGAGCTTGGTTCAGCCTCTCATTCAGCCTTTATATAATGGCAAAACTGATAGTGAAATTTTATCTATTTTACTAAGCAAATCAGATCAGGCTTATACACTTGTCCGTGAGTACTATCGCTCCAAATTGGGTATTAATTTTGAGGCTTCTTGGAAAAAATGGTTGCATGATGGAGTTGTGACAGGGCCTTCTCCTACTGTCGGAGTTTATGTTAATTCTCCTACTGTTGCAGCGTTGTTGAAAACTTCGATTGCGATTTTAAGACCTGTAGATGGAATTGAGGTTTTAATTACCCCAAGTTATGCCCTTTATGATGGACGCTTTGCAAATAATGGATGGCTTCAAGAGCTCCCTGATCCGATTACAAAATTAACTTGGGATAATGCGGCATTGCTTTCTCCGGTTACTGCTAAAAAGTTAAAAGTGACAGATCATCAGATGATTGAGGTTAAAGCTGCTTCTGGGCAAGTTTTGATCTTGCCGGTCAAAATTATTCCTGGATATTCCCACAATACGATTGGAATTTCGACTGGTTATGGTCGGTCTGTGGTTGGGCGGATTGGAGTCGATGCTGGGTTTAATGCATACCTACTTCAATCGGTGTCAGCCTTGTATTTTGCGGCGGTTACAGCTAAAGGATTGAAAGAGATTTATAAGTTGGCTAACACTCAGGATCATGGCAGCATGGAAGGACGTCCATTGATTCGTGAGACTACTTTGGGGGATTATCAAAAAGATCCACGTTTTGCTAAAGATATGGTGGAAACTTCTCCTCTGAAATCCCTCTTTAAAGAGCGTCCTTATGACACTGGGTATCAATGGGGAATGTCCATTGACTTGGCCAAATGTACGTCATGTAACGCTTGTGTGACGGCGTGTCAGGCTGAAAATAATATTCCGATTGTCGGTAAATCCCAGGTTTTGAATGGTCGTGAAATGCATTGGATTCGGCTAGATCGTTATTTTCAAGGTGAGCCTGAAAATGCGGCGATTCTGACTCAACCTGTTACTTGCTTGCAGTGTGAGAATGCCCCTTGTGAGCAGGTTTGTCCAGTTGCTGCGACTTCTCATAGTACAGAAGGCTTAAATGATATGGCGTATAATCGTTGTATTGGAACTCGGT
>CAZZBY010000135.1:0-3674 GCA_964652635.1 uncultured Candidatus Marinamargulisbacteria bacterium
CCGGCAATATGATTTGGTGCAAGCCCGTCATATTGCGATGTTAGGGCAAGAACTGACCGTTATTTACGAAGGGGACGGCATTGCCAGAAGTTACCGTGACGCCCCAGATGTTGATGGACGCATTATTGTGAGTGGAGCTGATGATATTGCCTCTGGCCAATTTATGGCCGTTAGGCTTACAGGTACCAAAGGCTATGACCTTTTAGCGGAGTTGGTTTAATCATGGCCGATCGATTCCATCTCCTGCCGTCTATTTGATGGGTAGGGTATTTTTCGCAACAGGCCCTATTCTGATTTTATGACGCAGTGTTTAAGGGGAGGCTAAAAGTCTTCTTGAAAAGTCTTGGTTTCAAGCTCGGAGGTGGCCACAGATGAGGCATGAGTCTCTGTTTTGTCTTCTTGCCATGTATAGGTAATGCGGCGGGTATCGTATTGGGCATGGGAAGTGATGACATTGAATACGGCCTCAAGCGAGGCACTTTGATTTTTTTCTAGTTTTTTATTTCCATCGCTGACTGGAAATGTGAGTGTGGCAGTAGCGGTGTCGACTACAGCATTATTTTTGAGTACCTGAACAGTAGCTGCGAGGTTATGGATGTCGTCGCCTTTATTGGTTACGATGGCATTTATCACCGGATTGCCACCATCGACATGAGTTGCAATGTCGCTGATTCTAAATTGATTGCCAGTTGATGCAGTTGAATCGGTAGAGGTATTTTTATCGCCGCGACTGCATCCTGCAATACATAGGGCTATCATTACTAAAATTAGGGGAAATCGAAGCGCTTTCATATTGTGTTGTCCTTCAAAACTTGGAATATGCTAGATTTTATCATGGTTTATTCTTTTTTTAGAAATTCAATAATTTCGTCTTTAATTCGCATGGCATCTGAATATCCTAATAGCATGATACGTTGGGTATACGATGGCTCGAATAAAATATTACTGATCAGATCGGAGGCTTCTTTTCTGGATCCTAATCCTTTGATCATGTACCGAATTGTTTTGGGGAGATGATGCGCTTCTTCGGCGGCGATTTTGGCTAAATCTTCGCTGGGCTGGATAATCATGGCTTCGACGTTTTTGAGCTGAGAACTTTCTTTGTCGCTGATTTTTTTGATGGTGTGATTGACCCGACTAAGGCGTTCATAGTCGAGGTCGATATTGTCAAGCAGAATGGCGTTGAGGACGACGCTGATCATTCGGCCTAATGTGGGTTTGACGTTGATTTCAAGTTCGTCCATATCCTTAATTTTACGCACACCGATGATGAGTATTTTGTCTGCTCCCATTTTAATGGATGGGCTTAGGGGTGTGTAATTTCGGAGGTTTCCATCGCCAAAGTAACTATGTCCTACCTGGATGGGAGGGAATAAGATTGGGATTGCAGTGGAGGCTAAAACATGATCAACGGTGATATCGGATCTAATCCCTTTTCTGTTACTTCTAATCCAGGGCTGGATCGCTGCATCTCCCTGAAAAAAGGTAAAATTGACGCCTGAGGAATAGTCGATTGCTTGAATGGATAGTCCATGTAAGTTTTTTCTTTTGACATGCCATTCGATATTTTTAAATGGGATGACTCGGGTTAATAATTCCCTTAATGGGGTGGTATCGAGTAAGGATCGGGTTTGACGGGTTTTGAGTAGACCTCCAGTGCTGACCTCTAATACCATTCTGACAGCGATTTTGAGGATGGAGCCTAACCCAATATCGTATACGGAATCACTGTGGATATTGCCCCACATTTGGGCTAAGCGTTTGGACGCACTTCTCATGTTACCCGCATGTGCAGCAAGGTATGCTGCGTTGATGGCCCCAGCACTGGCCCCGCTTAAAATTGGAAAAGGGTTATCAATCCCTTCTTGATGAGTTATTTCCATTAATGCTTGGATGACGCCTACTTGATAGGCACCACGTGCGCCTCCGCCGGTTAATATCAGCGATGTCATTTTTTTTGGGGATTGCATTAACGATTAGGATACCATACCCAAATGGGTTTAGTAGAGATTTATGCAGTGGTGTGTACTTGTCTGCTTCGCCTTCCAAAGCAACTAAACCACCCCGATCTTCTACCTGGCGAATCTTCCTCTAAAACGATGGGATTGACATTGAACCTCTGTATGACTTTTTGCCAGATTTGACGATCTTTTCCACGGGATTTTTCCAAATGCTCATTGGCAAAGTGATTTGCCGTCTTTACTATTCTTCCTGATTTGTATTCCTGATTGGCATTTCCACCTGGATATCTCTTAGCAAAATCCAGGATAAGCTGAGCATACCCATATTGGGCTAAAAAATATAATGCACGGTTGATACGAGATTCCTTGGGGTACTTCTTGATCGCCTCTGAGTCTATGATGGCTACTAATGCAGAATAGTTACCCACTTTGCAGAGTTGATCGATCATACTTTGGATGACAGATTCCCCTTGTATTGCCGATCCTAATGACTCGAGGACTGTTACTAACAATGGTGTGATTTCAATGGAGTGACCCGCTTGTATCCATCCTTCGATATGAGTGATGAGTATTCTTTGCCATTCTTGTTTGCTGTCACCCTTCATCGAGGTTAAAACGGCTTTGATCAATGGGGCTGACTTGGTGTTTAATGCGATATCAAAAGCGGTTTCCCCACCTATTGGTTGTGTAATCGAGTTGATTAGTTGGGGTGCTTTCGTGTAAATATACTCTAGGGTTTGAGGGAGTTGTGAAGAGATTGCAAAATGACTTGCATTCATTCCATTGTCCACCCTTTTATCCAGTGGGACTTGGGCCTCGCTGACGAGGAGAGTGATAATCTCTTGAATCTCTAGATCAGATTTGGACAATTGAGTGGCTTTCATGATTAGGGTGTGTCTTTCGGTCTCAGATTCCCATGTTTGTGCAGCCTCTTTATAGACTTGGGCTTTTAACAAGGCTCTGAGAACATTAATGTCGTTTAGTGCCTGTTGAAGTGTGGTATTGATGTTTAATGTTGAGATTAACTCGCTTTTAATGAGTAGGTTGATCATGTCTGAATTTTTCTTTGTGATTGCGATTTTCCAGCATTTATCAACCAAGTCCTGTGTTATTTTGCTTGAAATTTCTTGAATAATATAGCGTGCTCTTTGGATATTTCCGTGTTTACACGCTTGGAATAATTCTTTTTGAAACCATGGCTCCCATTCCTCATTCCCCATTGCTTTCATCGCCTTAAAGACTTTTTGGTATTCCTGTGCAACCATCTGTGGTGTGATGGATGGATTGCCGTAGCTTGGACCCCCTATCATTAGTGAGATATCATTCCCATCTTTGATCCCACTATTGATTGCCCCAATAATGATTGTGGCCCGATCTTTACACTGTTCTTGCATTAAGTAGCTCACTATTTGGTCAGCACGGGTCCCTTTTTTTATTACCCCTTTTCTAACGGCTGCTCTTAAAAAGAATTCGTATTCTATTCTTGTTTTTTTGCCATCTCTTTTAAGCTTTATTACGAGGAGATCGTCAAAAGTGCGCGGGGGAAGTAAATCGACAAGCTTTTGTATGGATTTTAAACACCCTCTTTGTAACGCTCTGACCATGATGACTTCTGCTCCTTTGCTACGCCCTTCAGAATCCCCAGGGACACTTGATTTCATCATGGCATTGGTCAGCTCATCTATCTCCCCTCTTTTCTCTACTTCCTCAATG
>CAZZBY010000136.1:0-3674 GCA_964652635.1 uncultured Candidatus Marinamargulisbacteria bacterium
CGGAAATAAGACTCCAAATAAGACACTATATTTGGATATTATCTCGGGCATGCCGCCACCTTCTCATTGGAAGATAATGCGATCATCTTAGTACAAGGTGACCAACATCTATGGGTTACTCAGACGCTACTTTTTTGAGGAGGAGTAATGCGGTCGTAGCGACGACACTGTTGTGCATCCATGCCGCTACGATTGGGGGAACTGCATGAGCAATGCCCAAACCTACTCCCAGCAGAACATAGTATAAAATCACGATCACAAGGCTGATCCCAAGGCCAATTGCAGAGGTACTTCGTTGGGGTCTTAATCCAATCGAAACCCCTAGCATTGAGAAAATTAAACTGGAAAATGGGACGGCAAATTTGAGATAAAACCGAACTAAGTCATTTTTGTAATTTTCACCGGTTCTTTTTTTGAGGTTAATCCGATTTTTGAGTTGTTTGGCATTCATTTCCTCAACACTTTTGTCTCGTGAAGTCAGATCCGTAGGGTTAATGTCAATGTTGATGATTTCTTTTTCAAAGTCCATGACGATGGCTTTTCTGCGGTCGCTTAATGTAAAGTTGTGCATGGTCCCGTTGTGAAATTCCCATGCACCATCTTCTCTCCACCTGCCCTCTAAGGCTTTGATCACTCGGATGAGCTCACCTTTTTGGTATTCGAGGATGGTGACTTGCATGAGAATTCCCTGGCTAACTTTGACGACATTGATGATTCGGGAAGGTTTTCCCTCTCCGTCATATTCGGTAAAGTTGATATTTTGTTTAATGGTGGGGCGATCTTGATTTTTGACGATGGTCAACAGGTTTTTTGCTGAATTAGTGGCTTTTGGGACGACAGATTCGTTAAACCAAATCGTCATTAGGCTAACGAATAAGCCTACGATGGCTGCTGGAATCACTAGTCTAAAAAAGTTAATCCCAGCCGCTCGAAATGCAATGATTTCTAACTCACTATTCATCCGCCCAAAGACTAAAATTGTGGCAAGTAACATGGACATTGGGAAGGTAAATACGACAATTCCCGGCAGTTGATAGATCAATAATTGGATGACTTGACCGATGGGAATCGCAAATTTTGCCGCTTCGTGCATGAGGGGGATTAAGATGGTGCTTCCTGCTAAAATCGATGAAAACGAAATAATCCCGAATACAAATGGGCTTAATAATTCCTGGATAATGTATCGATCAATGATTTTAATCATGATAATGTAAAATTTTCACCTAAATAAAATTGTTTTGCCTTAGGATCATTGGCAATATCTTGTGAATTACCAGACATCAATAATTTACCTTGATGCATTAGGTAAGCTCGATCTGTAATCGATAATGTTTCACGGACATTGTGATCGGTAATGATGATGCCTAACCCCTTTTTTTTGAGGGTTCGGATAATGTCTTGGATTTCTCCAATGGCAATGGGGTCAATCCCTGCAAAGGGTTCATCTAATAAAATAAATGAGGGATTGGTCGCTAGGGCCCTGACGATTTCGACTCGCCGTTTTTCACCACCTGACAGCTCAATTCCTTTGGCTTTTCTGAGGTGAAGAAGCCCCATTTCACCCAGTAACTCTTGTAATTTACTTTCGTATTTGGATGGAGAGATGATGTCTAATAATTCCCAGAGCGCAATGATGTTGTCCTCAACGGTTAATTTTCTGAAGATTGAGGATTCCTGTGGAAGATAGCCTAGTCCTAGGCGGGCCCGTTTATACATTGGGAGATGAGTCACATCTTTGTCTCCGATCATGACTTGTCCTTGATCGGGTTTGACCAAGCCAATAATCATATAGAAAGAAGTCGTTTTACCTGCGCCATTAGGGCCCAATAATCCGACGATTTCTCCAGGTGCCATTGTTAAGCTGACTTCGTCGACAACGCGGCGGCCTCGGTATGATTTTACTAATTTTGTTGTTTTAATCATGATCGATTGTCCTTAAAATCCGTTCGATTTTGATCGCATGCCCACTCTTTGGATCAATTTCAAGATAAATTGCATTCACCATCCATGGAAATGCTTTTGAAGTTTCAAATCGATGTGGCATTTGGGTGAGAAATCGGTTGATGACGATGTCCTTGTTGACTCCTAATACGGAGTTCATACTCCCTGTCATGCCAAGGTCAGTGATGGCGGCGGTATGGTTTTCCATAATCCACTCATCAGCGGTTTGCACGTGAGTATGAGTACCAAAGACACATGAGACTTTTCCATCTAGGTAAAACGCCATTGCTTTTTTTTCGGAGGTGGTTTCGGCGTGGATGTCGACGAGGATGATGTTGGTGTGCTGGGAAAGGGCTTCGATGGCTTCAATGGCATGATGAAATGGGCATTCAGACTGTCCCATAAAAACGCGGCCAATTAGGTTTATGATACCAATATTAATGCCGTCCCTTTCATAGATTCGGTAACCGACTCCGGGGTTATTTCTTGGAAAATTATAAGGACGTATGACGCGGGTAAACTGGTCTATTTTTTTCACAAATTCCTGTTTGGAGTAAATGTGATTTCCGGATGTCATGGCGTCAATGCCCATATTCACAAGTTCTTCGTAGACGCTGAAAGTGATCCCCGAGCCGCTGGCCGCATTTTCGACATTGGCCACGACAAAGTGGGGATGATACTGGGCTCTTAATCGAGGGAGTTCGTTGGCGAGCACCTTTCGTCCGGGTTGCCCAACGATATCCCCGATGCAAATAATACGGATGACAGAGTGATCGGTCATGATCTCATCCATTTTTGGTACCGATGCTAATGCTAGGTCGGCCTAACTCTCTTTCAGTATTATGCACGGGGATTGTCACTTGGGTATCCTGCATTAATGGGCAATTCCTGATGCTCGGGTTTCCCTAATAATCGACACCATGACCTCGCCTGGGTAATCGACTTCCGATTCAATTTTTTTGGCCATGTCTAATGCAATTTTGTGGATTCCATCGTCATCAATTTCGTCGGGTTTCACAACCACTCGGATTTCGCGTCCGGCTTGGATGGCATAGGCTTTTTCAACCCCTTCGTAGGACAATGCAATCGCCTCTAATTTCTCGAGACGCTTAATGTACATTTCGGTGGATTCTCGCCTTGCGCCTGGCCTAACGGACGAAATCGCATCGGCCATCATGACGATGACAGCTTCGATGGTATCGGGTTCTTCGTCTTCGTGGTGGGCCATAATACAGTTGATCACTTCGGCACTTTCTCCGTACTTTTCGCAGACTTCTTTTCCTAAGTCATCATGGCTTCCACCTTGTTCAAAATCGATGGCTTTTCCGATGTCATGAAGGATGGTTCCGCGTTTTGCTAATTGGACATTCACTTTAAGTTGAGTGGCCATTGCACCTGCAATATGTGCAGCTTCAAGCGAATGAGACAAAATGTTTTGACCATAGCTAGTTCGGTAATGCAATTTACCCATTAACTTCACAATTTCAGGATGGAATTGAAGCCCCAATTCGTCGGCAGCTCTTTCTCCGCGTTCCTTAATGGTTTCTTCTAGTTCTCGTTTGGATTTTTCGACCATCTCTTCAATTCGTGCGGGGTGGATACGGCCATCTTGAAGAAGTTTTTCCATGGTCATTCTGGCAATTTCTCGTCGGATGGGGTCAAAACAGGAAAGGACAACCGCACCTGGGGTATCATCGATCACGACATCAACACCAGTAATCGCTTCGAAGGAT
>CAZZBY010000137.1:0-3661 GCA_964652635.1 uncultured Candidatus Marinamargulisbacteria bacterium
ATGCTTTTGTCATCCTCGCGGATGCGGGGATCTAGTGTTGTGATTTTTATTACCAAGGTGCTGTTCGAATTATTTCAGTAATTTCCCAAGCTATAAAGAAAATACCGCCTCCAACAAATAACCCTAATTGATACTTTGTAAAGGAGGAGGCTTTTTTTGTATCGATGCCTATTTTTTTATCTATTGCCCTTAACGCTGCTTCGACTTCAGTGTGAGATTTCGGTTGATTTTCATGAGTTCCAATTTGCACACTAATTTCTGAATGATTTTCACCAATTAAAGCTAGTATCTTCTTTATTAGAAGGCACCCAAAAAAAATACTAAACCCCCATGAAAGTACTGCTATTCCCAATAATATTAGAGACCACCCAAGCGGAGATCCTTCAGCTTTATTAAGTGAAAAAGCGATACAGGCACCTGATGATGCTAGTAAAAAATATATGAATTTAGTATTTCCTTCGAAATGTTGTTTTTCAAGGTTAGATAATATTTCTTGGTTGTTCAATAAAAGTCCTAGTTTTTAAAATGTTTTGTTTGAGTATATCAAATCGCTTTGGATTCTATAAAAGGTGCCAGTTATTCAGACTTGCTGACCTAATTTCCCCCGTCGCTTTTACATGGGTACCTTTTTACCATGGATGTCTTGGTGTACCTGACTTTTAATCAGGTGGCCGTTGGGGGCTTTGTAGTTAAACACCCCGTCACTTCGTGCCACCCCTCTCAAAGAGGGGAATTTTTTGGATTTTGAGATGCATAAATTCCCCTTCCTATAAGGGGTGGCAGACGTAGTCTGACGGGGTAGTTAGCTAGAGTGGATTCCCGCCTTTGCGGGAATGACAGTTTTGTCTTTGTGGGGATGACAGTTGTCAGGGGAGGTGAAGGAGTAGCTCTAAACCGCGACTGGAAACTTAATGAAGGACGCTGGTTCGTAGTCAACGAGTTCGAAATCTTTGTAGGTGAGGTCGAAGAAGGGTTTTTTGGCGATTTTGATTTGGGGGAGGGTGTTTGGGGTGCGGGTGAGCTGTTCTTGGACGCCTTCTAGGTGATTGAGGTAGAGATGAGCATCACCGAAGGTGTGGATAAAAAAGCGGGGGGTGAGATTGCATTCCTGTGCGACCATGAGGAGGAGGAGGGCGTAGCTTGCGATGTTGAAGGGAACTCCGACTGCGACATCGGCGGAACGTTGGTAAAGCTGGAGGTCGAGGTGACTATTGCAGACGTAGAATTGGAAAAAAGTATGGCAGGGGGGGAGGGCCATTTGGTCGATGTCGGCGACATTCCAGGCATTAACGATGATTCTGCGGGAATTTGGGTTGGTTTTAATCATTTGAATGGTATTTGCAAGTTGATCAATATGGCCTTTTTCGTAGTGCTTTGTTTGTGGATTGAGTCGAAATTGTTCCCAGTGGCGCCATTGGTAGCCATAGATGGGCCCGAGGCTTCCGTCTGATTTTGCCCAGGCATCCCAAATTTTGCAGTCTAGGCCATCGTTGATGTTGGTTGAACCTTTGATGAACCAGAGTAGTTCTTTGAGGACGGATGAAAAATAGACTTTTTTGGTGGTGAGTAGGGGGAATCCCGTACGGAGATCGTGACGTAATTGATAGCCGAATACTGAGCGGGTTCCGGTACCGGTTCGGTCGGTGCGAGTTTCGCCGTTTTCTAAAATGTGGGTGATTAAATCCAGATAAGACTTCATGATCCTTAAAAGATATAATGAAGCCATAGACTTTACCATATTCAAAATTGGAGCCGCCTTGAAATGATGGATATTCACGCTTATTCGCACCTTTGGATTACGGATGACTTGCCATTGGAGCAGGCTAAAAAGCGATATTTTCGTCGGCGGCAACAGTTGCTTGAGGCGGTAGGTACTCCGATTTTGTTGGTTGGGATTGAGCATGGTCCGAATCATACGCATGTGTGGGCCTCGACGAGTCGATTTGTGTATCAGGAGCCGAGTTTGGTGTACTACATGGGGATTAATCAGGTTCGGACGGCATTGTTTTGCGCGCCGGGGCATCCGGATACTTTGTTTATTGACCCGAAGGACCTGAAGAAAGAGTTTTGGGAAGGCTTGAGATTTGGATGTGGGACATCGGAGGCTGAGGCTGAAATTACTCAGGTTACGGGGATTACGTCGATTCGGCCTTATGAGGAATTGGCTCTTTTTATTCAGCACTTTTTAATGGAAACGTTGCCTGAAAATTTTCATACTCTTTGGCATATTAGTACTCGAAATAAAGTGATTAAAGACAGCAACTATGAGGCTAAAACTAAGTTGTTACGGTGGATTAAGGCGTGTTCTCCTGGTACTCAATTGCTTAATTTGTCAGATGTGATGTGGATGCAGCGACTGAAGCTGGATGAGACGGATGTTGAGATGATGACTAAGGCGAATGAGATTACATCAAGGGCTTTTAAGTTGACTGCAAAAAAACTGAAAGCGATGAGTTCTGAAACTCATATTTCAGCGGAATTGAATTATCAGATTGCCAAGCAGACTTATTTTGGAAACAGCTTTCCGAGTATTGTTGCAAGTGGTCGGAATGCCACCGTGCTTCACTATATTCGAAACAATGCGCCTGTATGTCAGGGTAATCTTATCTTACTTGATTTTGGTGCACGGTGGCAGAGTATGAATGCAGATATTAGTCGGGTGCTTCCGTTATCGGGGAAGTTTAATGCGCTTCAAAAAGCTCTATACAGCATTGTTTTGACTATTCAAAAAGAAGTTGAGGCAGAGGTAAAGCCTGGAGTAACGTTTGCCCAGTTGAATGAGTGGGCGTGGAAGCGGATGTATGAGCGGGTCTCTTTGTTGATTACAGAGCATCAGGGTAAAATGACTCTGAATTATGATGTTCAGCCTCATAATATTGGACATTTTTTGGGGTCTCAGGTGCATGATGGTGACCCGTCTCGTAGGTATCGAGATACTCCGTTTGTTGCTGGGAATTGTATTACGAATGAACCTGGATTGTATGGCTATTTTGAAGCGACGATTGATGGAGCTTTTTATGGTGAGTGGATTGGAATTCGGATTGAGGATAACCTTTTGATTACGCCTACTGGATGTCGTAATTTGAGTGCAGGATGTCCTAAAGAGATTAGGGATGTTGAGGATTATTTGAGCCAAGTCTTTGATGATTAGTCTAGCGTTGTCTGTGGAGGAAATCCTACAGGTGTTTCATTTGGCATATGCTGAATGATTTGTTTGGGAGCTTTGACTGGGTCAGGTTCGATGGGACGAGTGGGGTCAATATTCCAGTATCTGATGAGTTCTTCTGCGATTTGTTTAAAAATTGGGGCTGCGACTTGGGCTCCATAGTAAACCCCTTGGGGGGAGTTTACGGCGACTAGGATGACGGCTCTTGGATTGGGGTGTGGGAAAAATCCGACGAATGAGGCGACGTATTTTCCGTGTTCGTAGCCGATGCCGTTGTCTCGGGCTTTTTGGGCGGTGCCGGTTTTACCTCCGATCCAAAATCCTTTGATCTGGGCGGATACTCCCGTTCCCTTTTCAACGGTGCTGATCATCATTTGCCGGACTTGAAGCATGGTGGATTCCTTAAATATTCTGCCTTTGCTGCTTTGGGGAATGCCTTTTAGGGTTTTATTGTCTTTGGAAATCGTGAATTGGACGATTCGAGGTTTTATGTGG
>CAZZBY010000138.1:0-3592 GCA_964652635.1 uncultured Candidatus Marinamargulisbacteria bacterium
CATCGCTTTTAAAAGTAATTTCCGTTTTTTTTCTGAGTCTTCACTTGCAGGTGAAGACAATATTTTATTAAAAACTAACATTAGTTGCCTTTAATTCGAATCTCTATTGGATCAAGTAGCGTGTACTGTTCATTATCGACTTTTAATGTAAGTAATTTCACTAAATTTTTTGAGAATTACACTTAAAAATGAATTAACTTGATTGAATTATCAAGATTTCTTACGTATATGCCCCCCATAGCGAGAATTCTACAAAACTCAACCGTACGAGTAAAGTTGATAATCCTCCACCTTTTTCACAAACCCCCAAAATCATGCTACTATCCCCACCTTATGAAAAACATACGTAACTTCTCAATTATCGCTCACATCGACCACGGCAAGTCCACTTTATCCGACCGACTCATTGAAGTCACCCAAACCGTTGCCCATCGGGATATGAAAGAGCAATTACTCGACTCTATGGACTTAGAACGTGAACGTGGTATCACCATCAAAATGCAAGCAGTGCGCTTAGAATATACCGCAAAAGACGGTAATCCCTATATCCTTAATCTCATCGACACCCCCGGTCACGTGGACTTTAGCTACGAAGTGTCCCGCTCACTCGCTGCATGCGAAGGGGCCCTGCTGTTAGTGGATGCCACCCAGGGTATCGAAGCCCAAACCCTCGCCAACTTTTACTTAGCCCTAGAAAATAACTTAGAAATTGTCCCCGTCATTAATAAAATTGACCTCCCCTCCGCCGATCCATTTCGGGTAGCCGAGGAAATCGAACAAGTCCTAGGCATCCCTGCAGAGGAGTGTGTCCTGTGCAGCGCAAAAACCGGCGAAGGCGTGGCTGATATTTTAGAGGCCGTCATCAAAAGAGTACCCGCACCAACACAATCCGATGACACCAATCAGTTAAAAGCCCTTATTTTTGATGCTCACTTTGACATTTATCGGGGTGTCATCAGCTACGTTCGCGTCTTCAACGGATCTATCCAAAAAGGCCAAAAAGTCCAAATGATGTCGACTGGACATTCTTTTGAAGTCCTCGAAAATGGATTTTTTAAACCCAAAATGACCATTGCCAAAGACGGAATTCGTGAAGGAGAAGTTGGCTATCTCATCTGCAACATCAAAGACGTTACCGAAGCCAGAGTAGGGGATACCATCACCGATGCCAAAAATCCCGCTTCCGAAGCACTGCCGGGATACAGAGAAGCCAAACCCATGGTCTTTTGCGGATTTTACCCCGTCGATACCGACCAGTTTACCGATCTCAAAGATGCCCTCGAAAAACTCAAGCTCAACGATGCTGCCCTTCAATTTGAAACGGAGTCCTCCCAAGCGCTAGGGTTTGGATTTAGATGCGGATTTTTAGGTTTGCTTCACATGGAAATTATTCAAGAGCGTCTCGAACGAGAATACAATATCGATATCGTCGCCACCGCCCCCAGCGTTACCTATCGCATTACCAAAACCAACGGCCAGGTCATCATGATTGATAATCCCAGCAAATACCCAACCCCGCCAGAAATTAGCACCACCGAAGAGCCCTTTATGGGCTTAAGTATTATCTGTCCTAACGACTATTTAGGGACTGTCATCGAATTAGCCCAGGAAGGGCGGGGGATTTATAAAAAATCCGAAATGATCGATGCTGTTCGCCAACAGGTGACATTTGATATCCCACTCAATGAAATGATTACCAACTTTTTTGACAAGCTCAAATCTCGAACCAAAGGCTATGCCAGTATGGATTATTGGTTTAATGAGTATCGCACATCCAACTTAGTCAAAGTCAATATGCTGATTAACTCCGATCCTGTCGATGCGCTATCCTTTATCGCCCACAAGGAAAAAGCCGCAACCATAGGCCGAAAAATGGCCGAAAAACTCAAAGAACTGATCCCAAAACAAATGTATGAAGTGGTCATCCAAGGGGCCATCGGCGGCAAAATCATCTGTCGAGAGCAAATCAGTGCCATGCGTAAAAACGTCACTGCCAAATGCTATGGCGGCGACATCAGCCGTAAACGTAAACTCCTCGAAAAGCAAAAAGCCGGTAAAAAACGAATGAAACAACTAGGCTCCATCGAAGTCCCCAAAGAGGCGTTTCTCTCTGTTCTTAAGATAGACTCATAGATAAAATATCTTGCATGGTGGAGCCATGCTGGAATAAATCTCTAAAAAGAAAGCCCTGTTTAGATTCATGCCGGCCCCTGAAAAAGAAGACAGAAGAAACCCTCACACAATAGCTTCGGACAGAGTTAACCTATACCAGTAAAGCTATCGAAAGCCCCCCCCGCCCGGAAAGAAGCAGATCTGGTCATTAATAAAGAGATGACCATTGCTGGCAAGGCTCTAAATGATCACTCAGAGGGAGATGTCCAGAACTCCACATCAGTCAAGCTCGGTTCGAGTCAGTGCAGCCAACACCTCTAGAATAATGACAGCTTGATCAGGGCTAAGGAGCATAAGTCCCTGAAGTAGATCACGAAGCGGTTCATCTGAATTAGGAGTACTCGCTGGGAAATGAACAGGACCCCGTGTTAAATGAGCTTGATGCGCAGAAAACGCTGCTGCTGCTGTTGCCGGCGATCCCGAGGCGGCTACATGAGGAGCATGACCTGGATTAGACGGTCGAGGTGCTCGAGTGACCTCTGGTTTTATACGAAATATCGGTTCTAATCCATTCCTTACCGGTGGTCTAATTGCCATAGTTAACACACTCCAAATTTTTTAAAAAAAACTCTTTAATCAATAAAAAAACAAGCGTTTTCATACAGGTGAAGAGGGGGGCGGTGATGTCACCACCGCTGCTTGCCTTAATAGTAGTCGCGCAGGTTGGGGTAAAGCGGGTGTTACTGTACCTCCAGAGGCTACTACTTGGTGTTGCCGAGCCAAAGTCCTAGGTGATGCTGATCCTGCCGTCGCAACCCCCAACTGACTTTGAGCCGCGGCAGATAGCTTACCATCAATAAGACGATCAAGCTGGTTCAGCACAGGATCATGTTCAGGAAGGTCAACCCGAACTAATGGCTGATCCTGAACTCGATCTGCAGGCTGATGTGCAAATTGAAACAACCTAAAATACTGTTCACGGACATCAAGCAATTGGGAAGCCGAAAGTAACCTAACCGCAATACGAGGAAATAGCAAGTCACTGATCTTAGACACGATGGTTTCAGGAGGGTTTTGGGTTTTAATCATCCGGATGATGAAATTCTCATCAGAGTCAGAGGACGATGTCTCAATAAAATATCGGCTACTTCCATGGGGGGAGGAAAATAATTCAACCACAGCAGCATCAATCTTAGAGTATTTTTGCACTAACACCTTTTGAACGGAAGGCAACTGACTTGGTGGAAAAGATTGGATTGTGATGCGTCTAACTGCCATAACTACTCCTGATCAAAAAAAAACGGTACAAACATCAACGCTAAAATTTACGCTTCAGATTCATCTTCACCACGCGTATGACGCTCACTAGTATCCTGAGCTTGATGAGCATCTGTAAGTCTACTGCGCCCATGCTCATCTTTTGTCGTTAAACTATCATATATGGAGCTAGGGTCTGAACAACCCGCTTGAGTAAGAATAG
>CAZZBY010000139.1:0-3549 GCA_964652635.1 uncultured Candidatus Marinamargulisbacteria bacterium
GGAACAACTTGAATGATTTCTTTTAGCAAAAACGGGATAGGACGCCGCATTCAGGTCAGTATACCGTTTTGGCGTTGGAAGTCCGTTATCGGTAAACCATTTTTCGGTATCAATTTTGGAATTCCATATATGACAATGGTAGAAATCAGGAACTACAATCCATGTACCCGAACGAGTTTTGTTTTTGTAATTTGCAAGAATTTCTAATTCGGTATCGATAGTTGGAATCACAATATGAATGTCTTGCCTTTCAATAATTTCTTCTAAAACTGTAATGTAATGATCTGCAGTTACCCTTGGAACACTTTCTGCAACATCTACAACCTGGCAGGCTGGGCTTAATGCTGGATTCATATCCGTAGCCACTAACTTACCTTGTATCCTCATTTCGTTTAATGTCGTTCGAAATGACTTAATGAGGGATACTCGTCGTCCCGCAGAAGTAAATAGAAAATTAATTGTTTGAGCCATCAATTCAAGGTATTATATTTTGTTAATTTATGGAAGATCCAAAGACTTGAATCAGTTGTGAATTTTAAGGAATTTTAGATGTTGAATACAAAGTTTTCCCCTTGGCCGAGTTTTAGTACAGAAGAAGGAGATGCAATTAAAAGTGTGCTCCTATCAAATAGGGTCAATTATTGGACAGGAACTGAAGGTCGAGAATTTGAAAAAGAATTTGCTCGGTTTGCCGATAGTCAGTACGCCGTGGCTGTTGCAAATGGCACTGTTGCCTTGGATTTGGCACTAAAGGCATTAAAAATTGGCCAAGGAGATGAAGTTATTGTTACTTCCAGAACCTTTTTGGCCTCTGTATCTAGTATTATTATAGCGGGAGCATCTCCTGTGTTTGCCGATGTTGACCGTGATACACAAAATATTACTGCTGACTCCATTTCCAAAGTCATTTCTGCCAAAACTAAAGCGATTATTTGTGTTCATCTTTCAGGGTGGCCTTGTGATATGGATCCTATATTAGCTTTGGCAAAAGCCAATCAACTCTATGTGATTGAAGATTGTGCCCAAGCCCATGGGGCTAAATATAAAGGAAAATCCGTGGGGTCTTTTGGGAATATTTCGGCATGGTCTTTTTGTCAGGATAAAATCATGACCACTGGTGGGGAAGGCGGTATGGTTACTACCAATCACAAAGAGTTATGGGAGGCCGTGTGGTCGTATAAAGATCATGGAAAATCATGGAAATCAGTGTATGAGACGCAACACCCTGCAGGATTTAGGTGGGTTCATGATGATTTTGGAACTAATTGGCGAATGATGGAAATACAAGCAGTCATTGGACGTATTCAGCTCAAGCGAATGCAAGACTGGACTCGTAGACGAAATGAAAATTTAGCCAAAATCTGGGAAGTGGCCCAAAAATACTTTTGGCTTCGCGTGCCACAAGTCCCGTATGAAATTATTCATGCAGGGTATAAATGTTATGTATTTGTCATTCCCGAGCAGCTTCCTGAAGGATGGACACGTGACCGCATCATCAGTGAAATTAATGCTGAAGGAGTTCCCTGTATGCAAGGCAGTTGTTCGGAGGTCTACCTTGAGAAAGCATTTGAAAGGACATCCTGGAGGCCACAGCATCGCTTACCCAATGCTAAAGAATTGGGGGAAACAAGCCTGATGTTTTTAGTACACCCTACTTTAACTTCGGAAGAAATTAATCGGACTTGTCTGGCCATCGCAAAAGTGGGATCACTCATTGAAAGTCAGGTTCTTGTTACGGTCAAATCGCCGATGCCTTGATTTTTTTTAGTCAAGTAAGATACAGTGCCGGAATCGTATTTATTGCTTATACCCTTGTTGATTTTGTTTACAACAATTATTACTAAAATTTAAGGAGAAAATGATGCCTTTAACTAATGTATCGATTACTTCTGTTCCGCTGCTTGATTTAGATGCTCAGTATACTCCAATTCGTCAGCAGGTACTTCAGGCTTTTGAAGAAGTTTTGGACTCGAAACAATTTATTTTGGGCCCAAAAGTGGATCAAATGGAAAAGGAAATGGCTGCCTATTGTCAAGTCAATCATGCCATCGGGGTTTCTTCGGGGACGGATGCTTTGGTGATTGCGTTGATGGCACTTAATATTGGACATGGCGATGAGGTCATTACATCTCCTTTTACTTTTTTTGCTACTGCAGGATCCATTGCACGTGTCGGCGCCAAAGCAGTTTTTGTAGATATTGACCCGCTCACATATAATATTGACCCTTCACTTATTAAAGCTAAAATCACCTCAAAAACCAAAGCGATTATCCCAGTTCATTTGTTTGGTCAGATGGCGGATATGGATGCCATTATGGATATCGCACATCACCATCATCTCTACGTCATTGAGGATGCAGCTCAAGCTATTGGATCCGAATACAAAGGGAAGCGTGCAGGGTCAATTGGTACCATTGGCTGTTTTTCATTTTTTCCAAGTAAAAATCTAGGATGCTGTGGAGATGCCGGTTTAGTGACTACTCAAAATGCTAAAATTGCAGAGCGTTTGGAAATTATGAGAGTTCATGGCTCTAAACCTAAGTATTATCATCATGTTGTGGGTGGAAACTTTAGGATTGATCCGATACAAGCAGCGGTTCTTTCGATTAAGCTTCCTTATCTTGAAGGACAACACACATCCCGTCAAAAAAATGCGGCTTATTATGATCGTCATTTAGCAGGTGTCGTTGATACTCCATTTATTGCTGCCGGTAATCGCATGATATACAACCAGTACACCATCCGTAGTCACAAAAGAGATGCGTTGCAAGCAGTTTTAAATGAGAAAAAGATTGGCAATGCGGTGTACTATCCAGTACCACTTCATCTCCAGGATTGTTTTAAGCATTGGGGGTATCAAAATGGGGATTTCCCACATTCTGAAGCGGCGGCACTTGAAGTGATATCACTTCCCATTTATGCAGAGCTTATGCCTTCTCAACAAGATTATGTTATTGAAACCATTAAAGCTTTTTTTAATTAATCGGCCTAACAGTTGTATTTTTTAGTTATTTGAGGGTGGGTTTATGATGTTTCCTAGAAGTATTAGACAAGTTATTCAGATTGTTTTGGATTTTTCCTTGCTGTCGGTCTGCAGCTTTTTTTTCTTATTTTTTGCGTTACCCCCCCAATGGGTACTCGTGACGGTTGTGATTTTTTCCCTATTAAAAGTCACATTTAATCTTTTATTAGGCAGTTATCGGGAGCTATGGAGATATACCAGTTTTAGAGAAATCCAAAATATTGGATTAACCACAATCCTTTCTTCATCAATCATCTTACTTTTAGTCACTTTGTTTCGATTCCCTATTCCAACCCCAGTTCTCTTTTTTGATGCCATTTTTTCCTTTGGACTTCTTGCGATGTTACGAGTGTCAAGACGGCTTTCAACTTCTTTACTTCTAAAACAATCTCCGGATTTATCTGTTGATATTCCAAGAGTTCTTGTTATCGGTGCGGGTAAAACAGCAAGTGTGTTGATCTCTGATGTTAAAAATACTCAGGCCCCTCTTGAGGTCACAGGATTACTTGATGATGACATCACTAAAG
>CAZZBY010000140.1:0-3521 GCA_964652635.1 uncultured Candidatus Marinamargulisbacteria bacterium
CCGTAATCCAAATCATCATCTATGTCTCTCTCTTGCTTTATGTCATTTCCACACTTCTTGGAAAATCATTTTTATGGGTACAAGCCGGCTCATTTGCATTAGGTAGCCTCACACTAGCATTAAGCACACTCATTAGCACCCAATACGGCCCCAAATTATCCCCCAAAATACTAGAACTCTCTAAAACCCGGATTCAAAAAGGATTATCCGCATTATTTAGCGTTAGCAGTGGTATCGGGTTTATCATTTCAGGAAGTCTTCTCACCGGTCTACTGATCACTATGATTTTCCTAGGAACAGATGCCGTCATTGGCTACGGACTAGGCGTCACCCTCTCCGCATTTCTTCTCCGAATTGGAGGAGGATTATTCAAAACCGCCACCGATATTGGCTCCGACATTATCCACAAAATTGAAGCCACCCTCCCAGAATCCGACAGCCGAAACCCTTCCAACATCCTCGATATCGTCGGAGATTATGTGGGAGATATCATTGGATTTTCCTCAGATATTTTAGGCTCATTCGTCGTCGTTCTAGTAGCCTATATTTTTTTTGCTCAAACCTCATTTAAAAATGGGCTCATCGACACCATTACCAGCGAAAAACTAATCCAGCTCCCGATCTGGATTATCGGCACCAGTCTCATTGCCGCTCTCATCAGTTATGCGTTTTCATCCTTCCGAATCCGGAAAAATACCATCAACAACATCCTCCTAGAAGGCCTGTATGTCTCCGTCATATTGTGTGGAATTTCAACCTTCATCATCATCAAATATCTCAATATCGCCCCCACCACCATACCAAATTTATTCCCTTCTTATGTCACAGGATTACTAGGAGCCGTTTTCATTGGCTATACTTCCGAACGTCTCACATCCAATTTATTTTTCTCAACCAAAACGGTCGCTGCACAAGCTGAATATGGGGCAGCCATTTCCACACTTGGAGGCAGTTCTATTGGCCTAAAAGGAACGGGGATTTTTGCAATTTATCTCTCCACAATTGCGCTAGTATCCTATCACTTTTCCGGTCTATACGGAATTTCAATGGCCGCATTAGGGATGTTATCCTCCACGAGTATTATCATCAGTATCAATATGTTTTCGCCGCTTGCTTCCAACACTCAAAAAATTCACGACATGGTCCACACCAACAGCACCACCAAAAGTAATCTACGAAAAATCCAATTAATTGGAGAAACCACTGCCGCTGTTGGTAGCGGATTTGCCACTGGAGCCGCCATTCTATCCAGCATTTGCCTCTTGTTATCCTTACACAATCTCACAGCTCCAACACTCAGCAATACCCCCCTCCTCGTAATCGGAGGCATTATTGGCCTCATCCTCCCCTACAGCATTGCAGGGATTTTGCTCTCTGACCTTATTAAAAGCATTATCAAAAGTATTGCCGAAACACGACGCCAATTTAAAGACATCCCCTACCTCACCGAAAACAAAGCCCGCCCCGATGTCATCAAAGCCGCCGACGAACAAGCCCGCGTCTCCATGGACAGTCTAGTCATCCCCGGCCTTCTCATGATTGCCTGCCCCATCATCCTTGGTTATTCCTTCGGTATCCCCATGATCGTCGGAATCGCAATCGGTACTTTTGCCACCTGTGCAAGCCAAAGTTTTATCCTAGTCAATACAGGAGAAAGCCTCCATAACGCCAAGTACTACATACGAAATGGAAGATATGGCGGAAAACAAGGTAAGCCCTACGACAATATCAGCATCGCTGACAATATCGGAGACAGTCAAAAAGATCTATTAAATCCAATGATGAACATTACGATGAAATCTGTCATTATTGTAATCATCTTAGTCGTGAGGCAATTATTATTATGAAACGTCGTCCTATCATCGCAGGCAACTGGAAAATGAATACCACACTTAACGGGGCTACCACGCTTGTGAACACACTCGCGCAAGCAATTAATAAAAAACAGCTTAAAACCGAAGTCATCATCTGCCCACCATTTCCATTTTTACTACCCTGTCAATCGGCAGCAGCAAACTCAGTAATCAAGCTTGGTGCCCAAGATGTCCATTATGAAAAAAATGGGGCTTATACCGGAGACATTTCAGCCGAAATGCTAGCCAGTATCCCCTGCCAATACGTCATCATCGGACACTCCGAAAGACGAGAGTATCACCACGAAACCAACGACATTGTGAATAAAAAAATCAAAACCGCCATTGGAAATCGACTCCATGTCATTTTCTGTATCGGAGAAAGCAGCATCCAGCGTGAAACAGGAAGCACATTCAACGTCCTCAGCACTCAAATCATTGAAGGTCTAAAAGGGGTAGAATCTCAAATCACCTCCACCACCCTCTCCATTGCCTACGAACCCATTTGGGCCATTGGCACCGGTAAAGTCGCCACGCCCGAACAAGCTCAGGAAACCCACCTCTTCATCCGTAAAACTCTCAGCAAACTCACCTCAAAAGAAACCGCCGACCACATTCGACTTCTTTACGGCGGATCCGTCAAACCTGAAAACGCCAAAGATCTCATGTCCCAACCCGACATCGACGGGGCTCTTGTCGGAGGCGCAAGCTTAACCGTTGCTCAATTCCTCCCCATCATTGAAAGTATATGAAAATCACCTTACTAGGCATCCTCCTTGCAAGTCTCGTAATTACCACACCGTGCATCGCCCGCAACCCCATCGTCGAACTTGACACCAATATGGGCAAAATCGTCGTCGAACTCTATGAAAAGGAACGCCCCAAAACCGTCGAAAATTTCCTCAAATACGTCAACGATGGCTTCTACGACAATACCATTTTCCACCGCATCATCCCCAACTTCATGATTCAAGGTGGCGGCTATGAACGTGTCCCCTACCTTAAACAGCCCTATGCCAATATCATCAACGAATCCTCTCTGGACATTCTCAATAAAAAAGGTACTATCGCAATGGCCAGAAAGCGTGACCTCAACAGTGCCAACTCCCAATTTTTCATCAATACCCAAGACAACCCCTCCCTCGACACCACCAAGTATGCTGTCTTTGGCAAAGTTATTCTCGGCATGGACGTAGTCAAAAAAATCGAAGCAACTCCCACCAAACCCCACGATGGCTTCGACGATGTCCCCATCCAAGATATCGTCATCACTAAAGCCACCCACATCAGCATCCCCGCCAAACCAGAACCAAAACCCATCCCAACATCTGCCCCCTCCCCCATTATTCCATCCCCATCATCTACACCATCTCCCACATCAAATACACCAACTCCACGTTACTAACTCAGCGCAACACATTTCTAGAAAAAATCCCAACAATTTGATAGACTAACCACCTCGTTGTAAAAATCTACAACAGTCTTTGGGGCCATAGCTCAGTTGGTAGAGCGCTTGCATGGCATGCAAGAGGTCAGCGGTTCGACCCCGCTTGGCTCCACCATTCGCTTTCTTCGGTCGAACCTTTTTTAGGTTCTTATTGAGACTAGAAAGATAAGACCTCTGCAAAACCTACCAAAACTGAGAAAGATTTGAGAAGATAGGCCATC
>CAZZBY010000141.1:0-3510 GCA_964652635.1 uncultured Candidatus Marinamargulisbacteria bacterium
AAAACTTCCTGATTTTTCTGTTAGCTCCTGATCGATGGGTTTCGCAGAGGTCTTATATTGTTTTAACATGTGGGGAATAGAGACTGTTTGTACATCAAATGAAAAATAAAATAGGTGGGTTTCAGGGACTCCAGATTGTAATAATTCCTGTATCATTTGGTACATTAGCGTTGACTTTCCTGTGCGTCTCAACCCTGTGATTAATACCATTTGCCGATGGGGCATTAGGAGTTTAATTTGTGTAAAAATAGGTCTAAATCGGCCGCATAACTCATCTGGGATCTGACGATTTTTCCACCATGGATTTGCATTAAAAATCATAATAATGACATTGAAATGTCATTGTAATTATTTTTTAGTGGCTATTTTCAAGATTTTCTAGTAAAAACTGAACGGTTTCTTCCATTTTCATTCCTCGGGAGCCTTTGACTAGGAGAACATCACCTGGTTTGATTTCTTGTAACAAGTCATGGTGTAACTTTTGTTTGTCAAGGTAGTTCATGATGGAGATTTCGTCGGATTGAATTTGACTGGATAATGGGCCCAATGTAAATATGCAGGATACTTCGTTTTCGATGGCTTCTGGGATGAGGTCTTGATGGAGTTTTACGGCCTTGTCTCCTAACTCGAACATGTCCCCTAGGATGACCATTTTACGGCCTTTGATACGTTTAATATGCTGCATGGCATATATCACCCCATCTGGATTGGCGTTATAGCTGTCATCTATAATGGTGACCGAAGCTCGTTTGTATATGGTCATCCGATGTTCGGAGGGGCGATATTGTTTGAGACCTTGCTCAATTTCGGCATCGCTTAATCCAAACTGACGCCCTACCGTGTAACATAAGTTGATGGTTTGATCGATTTTAGTGCTGCCTTTGAAGGGAAGCAGCTTAAATCCATGGGTTTCGGCTTTGGTTTTGAGTAATGCGTAATACGGCGTATTAAAATTGACAAATGCGACTCTATTTTTGGGCTCCCATTTGAGGGGGTGTTGAAAAATTTCGGATTTGGCTAAAGCGATATTTCTCTGAGTTTTAAGAAGTTCGATATGGGTTTTTCCGATACTGGTTATTATGGTATGGGTTGGCCGAGCCATTCGAGTAAGATGGGCAATTTCGCCTCGCTTTCTCATCCCCATTTCGACGATGAGGATATCTGTGGTGGAGTCTGCTTTCAAAATTGTCAGTGGAACGCCTACTTCGTTATTTTGATTTTGCTCGGTTCGAATGACATTAAACTTTTGGGACAATACATAGTACAGCATGTCTTTTGCGGTGGTTTTACCTGCTGACCCAGTAATGCCTATAACCTGACACTTTAATTTTTTTCGGTATTTTTTTGCATAGGTTTCTAAGTCCACATCTAAGATTTGTGCCCCTTTTTGGAGGGCATCTTTGATATAATCTCGGCCGTCAAAATTGGGGCCTTTGACAGGAATGAAAAGTTGGCCAGGCTTGATTTTCCGAGAATCGATACAGATATCCATAATTACGCCTTTTTAAGTTGATGTTGAATTGCGAGCCTTGCGATGTGTTGATCACTAAAGGGATGGGTTTCTCCCTTCATTATTTGAGTTTGTTCATGTCCTTTTCCAGCGATCACGACCACATCATTGGGAGAGGCTAAATGAATAGCCAGCTCAATGGCTAATTGCCGATCTTCAACAACTTTGATGGCGTTGGGACGAGACGTTCCTGCTAAAATTTCAGCCATAATGTCTGAAGGATTTTCATCTCTGGGATTATCTGATGTGATGATCGTAGTGTCAGATAGTCTTTCGGATATTGCACCCATTTTCGGCCGCTTTCCTTTATCTCGGTTTCCTCCGCATCCAAATACTGTGATGACATGTCCTCCCGCCCGTACTGCCATCTTCTTGGCTTCAGAGAGAATGTTTTCTAATGCATCCGGAGTATGCGCAAAATCGACAATCAGAGTAAAAGGTTGCCCCTCTAAAATTGCTTCAAAGCGTCCTGGTGGGGCCTGTGCAATTGATAATTTTGCATTAATGGTTGTTTCGGGTATTCCTAATGCAAGTAAAATTGCTTTTGCGGCTTTGAGATTTTCTATGTTAAATTGGCCTTTCAGTTGTGGGATAAATCCGAGGTCGATTTTTTGAAATTCTTCGGGCAATATGGAGATTGTATTAATTTGGTCGTTCATGAAGGATAATTTGACGTTGCGGTAATTTTCAAATGTACCATGATAATCTAAATGATCTTGAGTGATATTAGTGAGTAATTTGACTTTAAAGTGGATGTTTTTAATACGATCTTGGTGAATGCCATGAGAGGAGACTTCCATGATGAAGTGGGTGCCTCCGTCATTGAGATGAGCGGCCATGGCTTTAACTGTATCCAACGACTCCGGCGTCGTCAGTTGATTGGTAATTGTCCCTTGAACCATGGACTTAAATCCAGCTTGATTGAGTACGAAATTCACCAGTTGTGTTACGGTTGTTTTTCCATTAGTTCCGGTCACTCCAACAACGGCTAATTGATGGGATGGATTCCCATAGGCCGTGTGTACAATATCGGCCATCTCCGATCGAGAGACTCTGATGACTTCTTTTGCCCCTTTTTCGAGGGCAGTTTGACAATACGCTTCTCCTCTGGGTAAACAGAGAAAAATGTCTCCTGGCTGAATAGTTCTAGAATCGTAGCTGTACATTGTTTGAAAGTATATCAGCAGGTGTGATAAGCTGAAAATCAACTCTCTTCATAAAAAAATGGTGGTTCATTGGGCGATAAAGATTCTGTAGTGTTAGAGTACGTGGCCACACGCCGCCCTGAATTGCGTGAAGAGATTGTGGTTAGGTATCAAAATCTTGTTGATTTCATTGCTCGGAAATTTTCTTATAACAAGAGTGATGTGGAAGACCTTTATCAAGTCGGAATGATGGGGCTTTTACGGTCTCTTGATCGTTTTGACCCCGCCATGGATGTGGATTTTTCAACCTTTGCTACCCCGAATATTATTGGCGAAATTAAGCACTATTTCAGGGATAAAAACCGTCTGGTAAAAGCCCCACGGAAATTGCAGGAATTGTCGTCTAAAGTTAAAACTATGGTTCAACAGGCCGCTTATAATGGCCAATCCCTGACTGTGGCCCAAATTGCGGAGGCAATGAGCGAAACCGAAGAACGGATTTTAGAAGCCATGGAATGCTCTCAAAATGCAACTGTGATATCTTTGGATACTCCATCAATTAAGGGAGATCAAAGCTCGGGTATCGATGGTAATTCTCCGACATTACTCGATACAATTGGGGTAGATGGTAATGAAGATGATCTTTTAAACAAAGAAACCCTGCGTAAGGTGATTTCAAATCTTCCCGAACGTAATCAAGAAATTATTTATTTGCGATTTTATTGTGGGTTTTCTCAGCTTGAAATTGCTACTCGTGTTGGCTTGTCTCAAATGCATGTATCCCGTATTTTGACGAAGTCTTTAGAAGAGCTTCGATTATTGCTTAGTCAGGACTAATCATGTCGATTCATCTGG
>CAZZBY010000142.1:0-3498 GCA_964652635.1 uncultured Candidatus Marinamargulisbacteria bacterium
TATGCAGGGCTTGCCTAAGACAATGCAAGTGTCGCCGCATTATACGGATGTAGTGTCTGAGGTGTGTGATTTTTTGATTAAACGCGCTTCTGTGGCTCGGTTGGCTGGGATTATGGATATTATTTTGGACCCTGGGTTTGGATTTGGAAAAACCTTACCCCATCAATTGCAGCTGATGGTTCATTTGGAGGAGATTGTGCAGTTGGGGTATCCGGTAATGCTGGGGGTCTCTCGTAAATCGATGATTGGTGCTTTGTCTGGAGTACCGGTTGAGGCTCGGTTACCGGGGTCTTTAGCAGCGGCAGTGATGGGTCTGCAGAAGGGTGTTCGGATGTTTCGTGTGCATGATGTGGCTGAAACTCGGCAAGCATTGGATGTGGCTTTTGGTATAATGAATTTATGATGCCGCAAACCCTCCAGAATAGTACTCGTACAGAAGTGATTTTGTGGAGATTTTTAAAAAGAGGGCAGCTTGGAGTTGATCACTTTGATGATGATCCCCTCTTGGGAGGGGTGGCGCGTCGCGATGGGGAGGGTAATCCTTTATGATTTCAACTGTCTATATCGGATTAGGATCGAATGTGGGAGACCGGGAGCAGTATTTGTTGACGGCGCTGGAGGCTTTGAATGCACATCCGGATATTGAAGTGTCTCAAGTATCCTCTTTGTTGAGTAACCCCGCAGTGGCATCATATCCTCAGCCGGAGTTTATTAATGCGGCGGCGGAGCTGAAAACGGTGCTGACGCCTCAGGAATTGCTCGTTATTTTTCAACAGCTGGAGAAGGATGCGGGGCGGGTGTCGAAGGGGACGAATGACCCTAGGACTTTGGATATCGATATTTTGCTGTATAACGACCATATTGTATGTACAGATGACTTGATGATCCCGCATCCGATGATGCATGAACGTATGTTTGTGTTGAAGCCTTTGTCTGAAATTGCGCCGACTGTAATTCATCCTCTGTTACAGACTACGATTGAAGATTTGTTGGATGCCCGAATGGGATTGTGATGACTTGGGACATTCATTCCTTAGCGGAACTGGAAGGTATTGCGGTTCAGGTTGCATCTTTGCTTTGTGCGGGAAACAGGGTGGCTTTGTTTGGAGAGATGGGAGCGGGGAAAACGACTTTTGTATCGGCACTGGTGAAGGCGTTGGGCAGCGAGGATTGGGTGTCATCCCCTACATTTTCAATAGTGCAGGAATATGACGGGCCATTGCCGGTTCGGCATTTGGATTTGTATCGTTTGCAGGGGACACCACTGGCATTACTGGATATTGAGCATTATTTGGAGTTTCCTCAGGGGATTGTTGTTGTGGAATGGCCAGATCAGTTGGGGGATCGTATTCAGGGGTGGTATCGGTTATCTATTGATGTGATGGATGGGGAACAGCGACGGATTACGGTTACTACTTAATATGATGCTTAAGCGATTGCCAGGCTTCGTCTAGGTCAGCATCGAGGGCGTGACGCTTGAGATCTTCGAGTTTGCAGTAGGCGAGAGCGGCTTCGTGGGTGCTTGAGAGTAGGACAGGAGGGGCGCATCCGGCCTCGAAAGCTTCTTGCCAGCGTGGGGCGCATAGGCACCAGCGGTCGCCGGCGATGAGGCCAGGGAAGGCGTATTCGGGGACTGGAGTGGAGAGGTCGTTGCCTGCTTTTTTGGAGAAGGTGAGGAAGTCCTGAGTGGCTTCGATACAAATGGCGTGGACGCCATGGTCATCTGGGCCGACGGAGCATGTGCCTGTACGATAGAATCCAGTGAGGGGCTTTGAACAACAGGGGGATAAGGGGGTTCCTAGGACGTTTTTTTCATTTTGGGAGTTCATAGGATATATCATACATGGTGTGTCCAATAGGCGCAAAAATTTGCGCCTATTGGGAGGTAGTGCCGTTATTCGCTGATTTGCGCTTGTGATGCTCTGATTTTGTCTGCTACTCGCTTGACGTATAAATCAAGCGCAACATTTAAATCATCTGCAAATTGCTTGATTTTTGGGGTAGGATCACCAAGATTGACCCGTAAACATGGTTTTTCTGGGACGAATGTAAAGTAGACAATATGTCCATTAACAACTTCATGATCTAAAGTACTTTCTACAAAATCGGGCGCTGAAAATTTTGCTAAATCTCCATCTAATCCGGATAAATTTGGCTTTCCACCTAATTCCCTCTCTAGTCTATGCGCAAATTCTTCTTCTAGGTTGACTACGTTAAACATGCCTCCTTGATGCGGAGGGATTATTGCATGTGAGGTAGCTAATTGGGCGGTTAAAACATCGTTGTTATTGTGGAATTCAGCAAATAATGAGGCTAAGTATTCTTGAATGTCCTCTCGTTTTACACGTGCTACTTTTGCCCAAAACTGATATGAGGCACCTGATACTCCTAGCTGAGTGGGTTGCTGAAATGTTGAAAAATGAGGTGCGAGATCTGGATCTACGACAATTCCTGCATTTCGTTCTGCTGGGCCACCTCCAATTTTTGAAGTAGAAAACAATTCTATAAATTTTACTTTACCCTTTAAATGAGGATTCAGGCTTAAAAAATGATCAATGTTGACAAATTTATCTGGAATTGGACCTGAAATTCCTTGATAGGCTTGGTCCAGTACAATTATGGCGTCCTCATGACTTTTTAGGATGGCTTCGATGATATTTTTGAGATCTAGGTTAGTTAGGTGTTCGGCGCCGGGATTCCCAATTGTGTTGACTAATACAGCGTCTACTTCTGGTGGGAAATTTTCTGTATCAATTTTCATTCCTGCTGCTGTGAATGGCCTTCGGATTGTAGGTGCTTCTTTTCCATGTGTTCGGAGGTGGATTGCGTTGTATGTTGGGTAGGTGGATTGTGGAACTGCAACAGTTCTGCCGATACTTTTTAGATATAGCAATGTGTCTGTAATTCCAGATGAGCTTCCTGGAACTAATATCACGCCTTCTTTGGGGTCTACTTTTCGTCCTGTTATCGCGTGATAGAAGTGTTCAAATCCTTTTCTTGCTGATGCTGGTGGTACAGATTGATATGCTCCAAAATTTCCTTCGAGTGGATCGTATCCACTGAGGCAACCAATTACCCAATCCGGAGGCCTGTGGCTTTTATCAAATTCTCCAATAGTGTGGGATCTTTGAGGACATCCTTTTGTTTTTGCGATTTCTGCCGCTCTGGTGATATGTACGCGATGTGGAGGTTGCGGAAATCCGTGATCAAATTTTGATCTTTTTGTTTCAAGAGTTGCAGTTCCTTGGAAGAGACGGGCCTGTATTGCGGCGATCGTGGGTTTAGGGGTCGCGGTATGGATGACAGGTGCTGATCCTGATGATTGTCTTCGAAAATGTGGTGGGACTGTAGTTATTCCCCTCATTGCGGTCATTGCGGTCATTGCGGTCTTTGCGTTCATTGCGTTGCGGGCTGCTGCTACTGCCATGGTGGACTCCTTTAAGCTGATGCTGACTGCTTCCATTTTGAATGGTGTGTATTGGGGATCTTAAACAAATC
>CAZZBY010000143.1:0-3485 GCA_964652635.1 uncultured Candidatus Marinamargulisbacteria bacterium
GGAGCGGAGGTGGATTTCGCGACCGGCAGCCATACGGATTTCGGCTTTGGGGTTGAGGAGGCGGAAGAGGCAGAGGATGCGGAGGCATTTTTCGGGGGTGAGTTCCTGAGGCTTGGGGCCGAGCTGATTGCCTTCGACGTACATGTAAAAGTTGATGGGGATGGATTCGGCTTTGAGTTCGCGGAGTTTTGTGGCGACGTCGACGATGTCTTGGGTGGATTCGCCCATGCCGACGATGATGCCGGAGCAGATTTGGAGGCCGGATTTTTGGGCGGCTTTGAGGGTGTTGAGGCGGTCTTCGTAGGTGTGGGTGGTGCAGATGCTGGGGTAGAATTGCTCGGAGGTGTTGAGGTTGTGATTGAGGCGGTCTAAGTTGACCTCTTTGAGGATGTCGGTGTCTTCCTGTGAGAGAAGACCGGTTGAGAGGCACACTTGGATGGGGTATGTTTCCTTAATTTTTTTGATGATGCCTGCGAGTTTTTGGATACGGAATTTTGTGGGGCCTCGTCCGGCAAAAACCATGCAGTAGCGGTAGGCACCGGCTTCGTAAGCTCGTTTGGCTTCGTTTAGGATTTCCTCTTCGTCTTTGAAGGAGTAGTCTTCGATGGGGACTTCGGAGGATTTGGCTTGGACGCAGTAGGAACAATCTTCGGGGCAATTGCCGTTTTTGGCGTTGTTGAGGATGTGGATGCGGACTTCGTTGCCGTAATATGTTTTTCGGACTTGGTGGGCTTGGTCGAGAAGTTGTAAGAGATTGACTGAGGAGTCGTCTAATATGGCTAAGGCGTCTTGGTTGGATAAGGGGAGACCGGCGATGCTGTTTTGAGCGAGTTGATCTAATTTCATGGTGCCTTCCTTTTGATGTGTGGCTGATGATCGTTGGTTTGGTTTTGGGGTATTTTACCTAAAGTGGGAGGAGCCGTCACTTCGTAATTAAGTATTGAAAGCTGGCTGAACCCTTTTCTTTAGTTTGGTTTCCTAGTAATACCCCCCTGCCAGGGGGGTATTAACTTCATATGATGGATTAACGTACTACAGTGACTAGGCCAATGTACAAAGAATACCATCTATAATACACTTCTTTTCTATGTCTCAATCCATCCATCAATTTCATGTTCCTGTCATGGGAACGGCGTTTACCATTGATACCCCGATCAAGGTTGCGCGGTTTGGTATTTCGTCAGTGATGTCGATTGGAGATGATGAATTATGTGAGAATATGCGGGAGTATTATGCGGGGTATTTTAAGCTGCCTTACTCCCCGATTGCGAAGTTTGAAACCAGGTATCGGTCGCGCCGAATTTGTGCGTATTTGGACTTGGTTCAGCAGATTGTGGATGATCAGATGGCCACTTTGAGGGGTATGCCGTTTGAGCCTGGTAATGAGATTAGTAAGTATTTTGAATTGCTTTTTGAACGTCATCCATTGTCAATGCTTTATCATGCATTTTTAAAAATGCCAGTGGGGAGTTTTGAGCGTCAAGACACAGAAACTAAGCTAAGATCTGCGATTGTTCCCGGATCGATTGATGTCAATATTATGACAAAGTTGGATCGGCTGAATTATGATGAAAATGGGCAATTGATGCCCGATGAATTTTCGGATGCGTGTGCGGCTTTGGAAGGGTATGCGACGAGTAAATTAACATCATCGATTGTGTTTTCAGCTGGATTTAATCGCCGGCTTTATGCTCACATTGAAACTTTTGATGACTTTTTTCCAGATGCGTCTGGATTTATTAAAAAGAAAGTAATTTTGAAGGTGTCCGATTTGAGATCGTCATTAATTCAGGGGCGGTTTTTGGCCAAGAAGGGCGTTTGGATTTCGGAACATCGGATTGAATCGGGACTTAATTGTGGCGGACATGCCTTTGCATCTGATGGGTTTTTATTGGGGCCAATTTTAGAGGAATTTAAGACTCAACGTAGTGAGCTGTCTTCGTCGTTTTATGAGTTGTGTAATGAGTCACTTGCCAAGCGTGGTCGCCCAGTGTTTGCGTCTATTCCGACAGTCAAAGTGACTGTGCAGGGGGGGATTGGGACCCATTTGGAAAATCAGTTTTTACTTGATTATTATAAGGTGGATGGCACAGGTTGGGCCACGCCATTTTTGTTGGTGCCGGAAGTAACCACTTTGGATTATCCGACTCGATTGAAACTTGCGAAGGCAACTCAGGATGACTTATTTTTGAGCGAATTTTCTCCCTTGGGTGTGCCGTTTAACTCGATTCGGAATACTCCTTCTGAGGATCAAAAGAAAGAACGTATTGAGGCGGGTCGTCCTGGAAGCCCCTGCCCTAAGGGGCATTTGGTGAGTAATTTGGAATTTACGAAAAAGCCGATTTGTACGGCAGCTGTGACGTATCAGAAACGTAAGATTGAACAATTGAATCAATCTGGGATTGAAGGAGCTGAGAGAGATCAGAAATTTCATCAGATTGTGGTCAAATCCTGCTTATGTGAGGATTTAGCAGCTGGTGCCTTGATAGAGTATGGCATTAATAATAAACGACCGCTAAAGACGGCTGTGTGCCCTGGGCCTAATTTGGCTTATTTTTCTAAAATAAGCACACTTGCTGAGATGGTTGGGCATATTTATGGGCGATTAAGTTTATTGAATGACACTTATCGTCCTAATATGTTTATCAGTGAACTTAAAATGTATATTGATTATTTGGACAAGGAAATTCGCAAGGTTTTACCCTCCCCTACTGATAAAGATATGACTTATTTTGAGTTTTTTAAGGCGAATTTGTCTGATGGGATTCGGTATTACCAAGAGACCCTTATCCCTCAGCTGCTGTGTGAAACAGCCCAATATCGTCTGCGGATGCTTGAGGAATTATTGGTCCTGAAAGGACAATTGGATACCCTGTTTGCTAGGCATGGGTTGGTTGGGGCGACTGCGAGATAACACATGTTTGATAGTCAAAAGACAGAAAACGGTGGCTAATAAAAAAAAATAGCGCAAATCCAAAATACTATTTTTATACCGTTTCCCAATCGGGTTCGGCCAAAATTTTGAATCGATTTTGGAACCGTGTTTCTACAAAAATAATATAGTCCAAAAAGCCCCATCAAGGCAAAATACCATTCAAACATGGCATAATTGATGCGAAATGAATGTGTAAATCGAAATACCCCCAGTAGATGAACTGGGATATCAAGTATAAAAAAGACAATTAAAATTGAAAGCCCTAATGCGAGTTTAACTGACCTAAAATAATGCCGTAAAAAATTAAAAGACGGGAGGATGAATAGTTTTAAAATAAAGTCCTTTGTCTGAATTAGCATGCGATCCCAAAAGTCAAAAATAGAGTGACTTAAATAGGGATAATGATAGATCGGTCTAGTCATTTTAAATCCTAAAATAGCATAAAAACTCTGCATACTTGCTGCAATAAAAATAAAATATAAAAAGCATAAAAACCCAAAGACCTCTGCGAAACCCATCGATCAGGAGCTAACAGAAAAATCAGGAAGTT
>CAZZBY010000144.1:0-3437 GCA_964652635.1 uncultured Candidatus Marinamargulisbacteria bacterium
GCGCAACTTTTAATGCATTTTCTAAACAGATGAGTGCATCATTGCTTCTGCCAAGCGCTTCAAGCGCGTTAATCACCATCACATAGCCATTGGCATCAACGATGTCTCGTTTCAACTCAAGGGCTTTCAATAAATAATCAAATGCTTCGTTTTGTTTCCCAAGGACTTGCAAGATCTCATAGAGCGCAAGATGAACGGGAATAATTGAGCTATTGATCTTCAATACATTACGATAGGCATCGCAGGCCTGCTCAAGTTGGCCACGCTTTGCGTATTCTGCTGCAGTAGTAAAAAGTGTGTTTATATCCATCACAGATCTTCCCATTAACTTAGATGAGTTCTGGCTGTGGTGTGCTTCTCAAAATGAAGTTTCAAAGTGCCTGACTCCATATCCTAACTATCTAAAAACAATGGAGAATTTAAATGTAAAGTGAGTCTTTACGTTAGGCAGTGCATTTTGACTACATTCCTACGCCTGTTACCATGAATAGGGCTCCCCCCGCTCATTAATATCTATCCATTGCAGAAGTCGGTTCGCCCTTGCCGCAAGTCGTGTTTCTTTTAGTGACTTGCGACAAGGGTCGTGTTCATTCAGGTTTTCATTTCAAAAAAAAACTCACTCACCAGAAAGGAGTCATCGATGAAACGGTCAAACGTGTCGTCGGCGCTCATTATGGTGAGCGCCTCGGTTACATGGGGATCTTTTGGAGTCCTATCTCAGTTCATTCACTGGGATCCCCTCAGTCAAGCTATCGGACGAAATCTTCTGTGTGCCCTGATGCTCGCGATCTACATCGGGATCACACGGCAGTGGGCCTTTCGCTGGGAGAAGCACGTGATCGCCGGTTCGATTTTCGGCGGCCTGTGCAACATGCTTTTCCTTCTCAGCATGGGATTTACCTCTCCGGCAACGACTGTCGCCATTTTCTACATCTCCCCTGTGTTCAACCTGATCATAGCGCTGGCTAGAGAACGGCGTCCTCCAAAGTACACGGAACTAGTATGGCTGACTTTGGCCATGGCTGGTCTCTACTTTGTGGCACGGAGTGACTTTGACGCCGGAAATGAATGGGGCGTCATCTTTGCCGTCTTGTCGGGGGTTTGCTGGGTAGTGGCCATTGAGGTGAGCCATGTAATTTCGCCTAAGGAAACTCTCACCATCGCGACATGGGGGAACGCCGCGACGGGACTCGCATTCATTCCACTTGCACTTTTCCTTGGCACCGCTGTGCCGACATTGGAACAGAGCAACTGGATGATGATTCTCAGTATCGGCAATGTGCTGGCATACCTGCTTTGGGCTAAAAGCGTTAGCAAAGTGAAGCCCCAGGTCTCTGCCATTATCTCAGTGATTGAAGTCCCGGTCTCAATGTTGCTCACCTGGTTGCTGGTGAATAAACCACTAACCGGGGATCAAGTCGTTGGGGCCGTGCTGATCATGATTGCTGCCACTGGCACAATCCTGACCCAAAAGGAGAAAAAGAAAGACTCGACACCAGTAGATAAACCGTCACCTTAAAACTCAGACTGATAGAGGTTTTGTTACTGATCCCCCAAAAAAGGATTTGCGAACACGACCACTGTCAGTTTCTTTAGATTACTCTTGAATCCACCAATTTAATAAGTTTACAATTCAACCGCGTTAATCATTTTGTGGGGTGTGCATGGTGAGATTTTTTGCAATTTTTTTGGCGTTGCATTTAAATTTTTCACTGATTGATTCGACATCAGCACAGAGTGCTCGCGAAGAGGTGAAAATCGGAGTTATTTTGCCACTATCTGGAAATAGCGCCGTCTACTCGATTGATGCACAACCAATTCTCTCTTTACTTCAGGATAAATTTAATAATCAGTCATCAAAGTACCAATACAAATTGATTTTTGAGGAAGGACAGTGCGGAACAGGAAACTATTCGATTAATGCCGCAAAAAAACTTTCAAGTATCGACCAAAGCTCATTCATCTTAGCTGCATGTAGCGGCGAAGTTTTACAAATCGCACCATTTACCGAAAGTAAGAAAATCTTAGTAATTGGATTTGCATCCAGTCATCCCGATGTTAAAAATGCTGGCTCATACGTCTTTCGAACCTACCCCGACATTGATACCGGAGTAACTAAGCTAACAAAGGTAATTCAAAAGAACGGATTTAGTAAAATCGCGATTATCACTGAGGAGATGTCATTTACTGAGGGAGTGCGCCGCTCGTTGCTTCGAGAGTTGGGATCAAAGATCATATTTGATGAATATTTTAAAGTCGGTGAAACAGATTTTAGATCTATTTTGACCAAGGCACGTGCAGCCAAACCTGATGCAATTTATTTAAATGCGGGAACTCCTACCACCTACCAAGCTCTAATCACTCAATTAAAGGAGCAAGGGATAACAGCGGCGCTATTTTCTTATCATCAACCAGCCGATGATTCTTCGTTAAAGAACTTGGGGAAAAAGCAGGAGGGTGTGGTTTTTATCTCAGTTCCTGGAGAAGATGGAATTACTGGTGATTATAAAGCCGTTAGGGATCAGTACACAAAAAGTCATGATGGAACAGTTCATATTCCGGCCATTGCGCAGTCTGCATATGACGCTGCTACCACTCTTTTCAATGCGATCGAAGCGGTTGGACCTGATACTATGAAAGTTCGAGATTTTATGAGTAAGTGGCATGGAATTGGCGCAACGGGGCCGATTGTTTTTAACGCGGCGGGAGACATGGAAGGAGTTAGTATGGCACTGCAGATTATTCGGGATGGCAAGGCTGTTGCTTATTAGTGGGAATTTACCTTCGTAACATAGAAAACAGATCCCTCCCTGCGGTTCGGGATGACAAATAGTTTAACGACAATATTGTCATCCCGAACCTTGCCCCGCAGTAGCTTCTGCGGAAGCGGGCGCAGGGAGGGATCTGTTCTTATTTCTTTGATAGACTCAGATGCCCCCTTACTCCAGCGACTCATAATCCTTAACCTCAAACCGCTTATGCGCCCTTGAATATTCCAGCGTCTTTGGCCCTTTAATATCAGATCTCGGTTTAAATACATCCGATCCACAAACTACCTCCACCCCTTCATGCATTACCCCCAGAAAATTTACCTTCAAAATTGTTGCGTACTTTGCATGATGTAATAATTGCCCAAGCCTTGTTGTAAGAAGCGCTCGTCTTTCCTCAAAATGATGAAATTTCTCAAGATGGCGACTCAAAATCTTGCGGCGAGCCGGTTCAAGGGTGTAGACCATGGTTGGATCTTCTGCAAATGGGCCAAGCTGGCGGCACGTTAACTCAAGTTCACGCGCGATTTGAGCCAACTCTTTATTGATATTGTCATACTCAATTGTAGTTTCTGTATCACTTGTCAGACAGATTTTTGTAGCGATTCCAGACTCACTCCCTAAAATTCGTGCCTCAACGCCTTTCACTGCATGAGTTGAGCCTCCAAT
>CAZZBY010000145.1:0-3424 GCA_964652635.1 uncultured Candidatus Marinamargulisbacteria bacterium
CGCCACCACATCCACCCACCCATCATCATCATTCAAACACGGAATATAAATCAACTCGTCTCCCCCAGCCTTAATAAATTCCTCACGCCCCCGAACAGCAATTTCCTCCAAGGTATCCAAACAATCCGCCACAAATGCAGGACAAATCACATGAAGTCGCTTAACCCCCTTTTGAGCCAACTGAACCAAAATTTCATCCGTATAAGGCATAATCCAAGGATCCCGCCCCAAGCGAGATTGAAACGACACCGAAAACTGATCCGGACCAAGCTTAAGGCTCTGCGTCACCAACTGTGTTGTCCGGTAACATTGGGCAAGGTAGCAGGTCGAATGCGCTGGATGAGCATTTTCACAGCACCCCTTAGCCTGCAAACACCATGTCCCAGACCTGTCCATTTTTTTTATCTGACGTTCAGGCAATCCATGGTAACTAAACAATAAATGTTCCATCCCACCCCGAGACATTTCAGTAATAGAATGACATAAGGCCGCAATATATCCAGGATGATTATAAAACGGCTTAATCATCACTAATTCCAAGGATTTCCATAACCGATTCACATACCGTTTTACCATCACTTCCGCCGTCAATGTCGATGCCATGGCATACTGCGGATATAACGGAATCACCACTAATTTCTCTAAGCTTGGATTTTCTGATCGAATACGCTCAAGCATTGACGGAATCGACGGAGCCCCATATCGCATCGCCAAATAAGAGGGGTGCTTTAAAAGTGGTGCCACTCGATGCAAAAATCGCATCGAATTTATAATTAATGGCGAACCTTCATCAGTCCAAATCGATCGATACGCCGCCGCTGACTTTGCCGGACGAGAGGGCAAAATTGTCAAATACACAATAAAAACTCTCAAAATAAAGGGAATATCCAATACAAAAGGATCCATCAAAAATTCAGCCAAATATCGGCGAACATCCGCTTCATCTGGAGAATCTGGCGACCCTAAATTAATCCATAAATATGCCTGACGATCATCACTCATATCAAAACCGGTATTTACTCCGCACTGGGTCATCATCACCGGCGGAATCATACGATGCCATAAACGATGGCCGAGGTCGGTCATGACGATCCCCATGAGGCTGCAATGACACCCGCTGAGAATATTTATCCAAAAGCTGACCTTCCGTCAAAAATCGGCTAGGCTCTGTCATCGGCATCCCCCCAAATCGATGGTAATTTTGACCTTGCATATCCACTCGGGGTTTGATGATATAAAGCTCATCCTTGGCCCGAGTTAAGGCCACATACATCAAGCGCCTCTCTTCTTCCAGTTGCCCCAAATCCCCCAACGACTGCGCCGAAGGCAAATACCCATCCACCGCCGAAATCAAAAACACCACCCGCCATTCAAGTCCTTTCGCCGAATGAATCGTCGACACGGTTAAATAGTCTGTATTCATCGGCGTTGATTCAAGAGATAATGTCGATTCTGGAGGATCTAAGGTAATTTCATCCAAAAATACACCCAAAGAATCATATCGCTTCGCAATATCAACCAAAGAGTCTAAATCCTGTTTACGTTTCGGATAATCATCATACCGACTGATAAAAATAGGCTGATAATAGGCCAAAACTCGGTCCATCAATTCAGGTACAGTCAATCCCGATGCCCCAAAAACTAACTGAAACAATGTCGCCAAATCAGTATAAAACGCCCGCTTACCCACTTTAGACAATATAGTCTGAGGGTCCTTTCCCTTAGTAGCTAATAAATCAGAAATGACATCTCCGGCCGCTTTAGGCCCCAATCCATCAAGTGCCAGCAAGCATCGATTCCAACTCACACTGTCCATCGGATTATAGGCAATTTTCATATAAGCAATCACGTCTTTAATATGCGAGGATTCCATAAACTTAAATCCCCCAAATTTCACAAATGGAATCGATACCGCCTGAAGCTGAACTTCTAAGTCATTCGAATGCCATCCCGACCGAATCAACACCGCCATATCTGACAGCGACATCCCCATCTTGCGATAGTCATCAATTTTTTGAGCCACAAATCGGGATTGTTCTAACTCACTTCTCGCCTCAAAATAAGTCGGAATCACCCCATCTCCTCGGTTTGTAAACAAGGTCTTGGCATACTTTTCCTTAGCTCGGGCAATCAAGGCATTTGTTAAATCTAAAATCGGCTGAGAACTCCGATAATTTTGTTCAAGTTTAACAATCTCCGTTCCAGGAAATAACTCGGGAAACATCATAATATTTTTAAAGTCCGCCCCGCGAAACGAATAAATACTCTGTGCATCATCCCCCACCGCCATCAAATTGGCCGGATTTCCAGTCAAATACCGTAAAATCTCAGCCTGAACCCGATTAGTATCCTGATACTCATCCACCATGATATAGCGGTATTTTTCCTGTAATTCATCACAAATATTGGGTGCTGACTTCAGAAGTGCTAATAATTGAACCAATAAGTCATCATAATCCATCACTTGCATACTACGTTTTTGGTCATGATACACTGAGGCAATTTGGGTAATTTCTCGGGTAAATTCTAAAAATTGAGAATATTCCTTAGCAATCACTTCCTCAATGCGACGGCTCGTGTTCACCGTCTTTCCGATCATCGACACTAATGTCCCTTTTTGAGGAAATTTTTTCTCAGTTTTATGAAATCCCAATTCCTTGCGAATCATCCCCACCAAATCTTCAGAGTCTGATCTGTCTAAAATCGTAAATTGATGGCTATACCCCAAATAGTGGGCATAGTGATGCAAAATAATATTAGCAAATCCATGAAAGGTACCTCCCGAAACCCGCCGACATCTCTCATCCAGCAATTCCGATGCCCGTTTAAGCATTTCCTGTGAGGATTTACGGGTAAATGTCAAAAGTAAAATCGACTCGGGTGACACTCCTGCCGAAATCAAGCGTGCAACACGACACACCAATGTCTTAGTTTTGCCTGACCCCGCCCCCGCAATGACCAAAATTGGCCCATCATCATGATACACAGCCTCTCGCTGAGCAGGATTTAACTCAAGAATCATGTCAGATAAAGAAATGACTGGAGGGATAGTAGACATCCTCCCATCATATCAAGCAGACTTATTTTGACAAAGACTACATTGAGCAAACCAAAAATAAAGACACGATCAGAACACTCCCAGCTTATTGAGATTAAAGCTCATTCCGCAATGTCATCAATTGATCCCGCAAGACGGCAGCCAATTCAAATTCTAAATTTTGAGCAGCCCTTTTCATATCTTTTTCAAGCTTTGCAATTAATGCTGGCAACGCTTCAACCGATGTCGTCGCCAATTTCGCCAAGGCCTTCACCTGCTCACGGTCCTCTTCACGGATATCCGATATCCGCTTCACAATCGTCTGCGGAACAACACCATGGGTCTCATTATACAAGCACTGAATTCGCCGCCGCCGATTAGTTTCCT
>CAZZBY010000146.1:0-3402 GCA_964652635.1 uncultured Candidatus Marinamargulisbacteria bacterium
TTTAAGTGTAAACATACCATCGGGTGTAGTTTCACCAACTTTGATGTTGAGCTTTTTTTCAAGATACTCAATGATGTCTTCTGCGCCATTTAAACAACAAGGTCCTGTTCTACACACTTCTAATAGGCACTTCCCTACAGGTTTTAAATTGTACATGGAATAGAACGAGGCTACCTCATATACTTCAATTGGTTCAATGCTTAGTAAAGACGCTACATAATCCATTACGTCGGAACTTAGCCAGCCATCAAATTCGGCTTGCGCTAAATGCAGGATAGGCAATAATGCCGATTTATGTCTTCCCTGAGGATAACGATCAATTGTCTTTTGCACAATGGCCAAAGACTCGTCGTTAAATTTTATTTCTTTTGTTGCTGACATTCGTTAAGCAATTTTTAATTTTTAAACCTTCTTAGGCATCCAACTCACCTGCGATAACATTCATGCTACTCATCGTAAGAATCGCATCAGATAAGAATGCGCCTTTAATCATTTCTGTATATGCCTGGTAATATATGAAGCATGGTCTGCGGAAGTGCAACCTGTAAGGCGTTCTTCCACCATCGCTCACCAAATAATATCCTAATTCGCCATTACCACCTTCAACAGATTGATATACCTCACCAACCGGCACAGGGATTTCACCCATGACAATTTTAAAGTGGTAAATTAAGGCTTCCATATACTGATAGACATCCTGTTTGGGGGGGAGATAAAAATCAGGGACATCGGCATGAAACGATCCATCCGGCATCTTTTGCAAGGCTTGCCGAATAATCGATAAACTTTGCCACATTTCTACATTCCGGACCATATATCGATCATAGGAGTCCCCCTCAGTGCCCACCGGAATATCAAATTCAAAATCATCATACGAGCAATACGGTATTGCGACACGAACATCATAATCCACACCAGCCGCACGAAGGTTAGGTCCAGTAAATCCATAATTCAAAGCCCTTTCTGCTGAAATAGGCCCAGCACCAATCGTTCGATCCATAAAAATCCGATTACGGCTAAGTAACGACTCAAACTCAGCCAAGGCGTCTGAAAATTCAGATAAAAACTCATTTAATTTGCGGTACACCACATCATTAAAGTCCCGCTCAAATCCACCAATTCGGCCGATATTGGTTGTGAGCCTAGCACCACAAATTTCTTCATAAATTTCATAAATTTTTTCTCTATGTTGAAATAAATACAAAAATCCAGAAAACGCCCCCGTATCTACACCCAAAATACTATTACAAATCAAATGATCCGAAATTCGCGCCAATTCCATAATAATCACGCGCATATAATCCACTTTTTTAGGCATCTGAATGCCCAATAACTTCTCAACCGTGAGATGCCATCCAATATTATTAATGGGGGACGAGCAATAATTAAGACGGTCCGTAATGGGGGTAATTTGATAATAAGGCCGATGTTCCGCTAATTTTTCAAATGCACGGTGAATATACCCAATCGTCGAATCCGCACTTAAAATCGTTTCACCATCGATTTCAATAATATTTTGAAAAACGCCATGAGTCGCTGGATGAGTAGGCCCTAAATTGAGCGTAACGGTCACGATACTTGCTCCCGTCCAAACATCACATCATTTTTATCAGTTCGACTTCCTTCTTCAAGAGGATATTCCTTGCGCATCGGAAAATAATCCATGCTGTCCTCATTCAAAATTCGTTTTAAATTAGGGTGGCCTTCAAACTGAATCCCAAAAAAATCATAGGTTTCTCTCTCCATCCAATTAGCACTCGAATAAAGCGATGTCACACTCGGAAATGTCGGGTCAGACACAGGCGTAAAAGCCTTTAACCTCAACCGTTGATTCACCATAAGCGCATGCAAATGATACACAACCCCCAAGAGAGGCGGCGATTGATTTGGAAAATGAATTCCACATAAATCCGTCAAAAATTGAACATTAAACTCAGAAAATAATCGAGTTAATACATATAAAACAGAGTCTTTTTTAATCACAAATGTGGGGATATCCGAGGCTTCTACGGCCAAAATATGATCTGAAAAAGAATCTTTAAAGGTCTCTAGCATGATTCAATCCCATATCCAGCCAATAAGACTTTATATTCTGGAGAATGCCGCCGTCTAAGCGACTCGCTGCCGACCAAATCTTGAATACGCATCAAGCCATCAATGACTTGCTCTGGCCGTGGAGGACACCCTGGTACATACACATCTACAGGAATGACCTTGTCAATACCTTGTAATACGCTATATGTGTCAAAAATACCGCCGGTACTTGCACAAGCCCCCATAGCAAGCACCCAGCGAGGCTCAGCCATTTGCTCATAGACTTGCTTGAGAACGGGACCTAATTTCTTAGCTACAGTCCCCATGACCATTAATAAATCGGCCTGGCGCGGAGAAAAGCTGGGTCGTTCCGATCCAAATCGGGCAAAATCATAGTGCGACCCCATGGTGGCCATAAACTCAATGCCACAGCACGATGTTGCAAAGGGCAGGGGCCAAATCGAATTTTTGCGCGCCAATGCCACAGCCTTTTCAACCGATGTTAAAAAAAATCCCTGTCCTGGTATTCCTTCTGGGGCGTCTACAAAATGTGTCATAAATTCCTACTTTTTAAATGAAAAAAGTCGATACCGATACAAATAAAAAAAGCCAATACACACCATGGCCGTAAATAAGCAGACCTCAAAAAAGCCAGACCACCCTAGTGACTTAAATTCAATGGCCCATGGATATAAAAAAATGATTTCAACGTCAAACAAAACAAATAAAATCGCAACCACAAAATACTGAACTGCAAACGGCGTCCGAGCATCACCTTGCGAGGGGATCCCGCACTCAAATGCTTCAAGCTTATGTCCAGTCGATCGTTTTGGGCCTAAAAAATGGGTAAGCCCTGTGACCGAAACCACAAAAAACAACACGGCACAAAATAGTAACAACAAAGGAAAATACACAGTAAGCATAACCCGAAAATTCTATCACTTTCTCACTCATTTGGACAACAGTGGGGAGACACCAATTACGACTACTTACTTCAAGTAACGGCAATCGCAATAATGGTAATGTCGTCCGCTTGAGGTGCATGACCCTGAAAGTCGTTAAGGCGGTTTCGGACGTATTTGGCCATATCTTGTGGGATTTGTTGGGTGGCTTGGACTAGGATGGGCATTAGGTCTTCGAATCCAAAAACCTCTCCGGTTGGGGATTTTACGTCAGTGCATCCATCCGTAAAGATAAATGCCACATCGCCTTTTTCTAGGGTGCATTGCGTTTGGATATAGGGTTCGTCAGGGTCCATGCCAACGGGGGCACCCCCTTGGTCGAGGATGAGGGTTTCTCCGTTTTTGCGGATAATGACGCCGTATTCGTGGCCGGCGTTGACGTAGGTGAGATCGTAGCGGTGGGCGC
>CAZZBY010000147.1:0-3314 GCA_964652635.1 uncultured Candidatus Marinamargulisbacteria bacterium
AGTTGTGGTCGGCAGCTGCAATTTCGGCGGAGACTTCCCAATTTTTGTTGATTTTGCTTCTAGCGGTCACACCGATCATACTTTGCTCGATATTGCCTTCGTCGGGCGTGGTTTGGGGTGAGTAATCATAAAATAGAGTGACACGGTTATCTTGGTCGGGATATTCTCTTAATTTGGATTTTGCATTTCCGCTATCCGTTTGGGTTAAAAACTTGAGCTGAATGTTGATCCCCGGATCATTGCTTAGCTCGTCGTAATTGACGATATAGTCTACATCTTGCTCAAGTGTGATGTAGGTGTTACCTCCGTTATCTTGCCCGTTAATGGGGCCATATACTCTAATTTCGGAAATGCTTTTGTATTTGATGGGAGTGTCTCTGAGATTGAGATCGGATTCGGTGTACCAGCTTCCATTTTTTCCTTGGATGGTATTCAACGTGTAGTTGGTGCTAAAACTTTTTGAGAATGAATAACTGACACTGAGTGTGGGGATTTTTGCTGGGATGGCATCTAATAGTTTAATTTGACCTTTGTAGGCATTTTCGATGCGGAAGGCGATATTTTGAGTTCCAGCCATGATGGTGATGTCTTTTGAAGCGATAATGGGGTAGTTTGCGACGGTGAGGATATTAGATGTTGGCTTTGGGACACTACTTTCGGTGACGGGAGTGATGATGGTTTGAGAATCTGATTTGACGGATTCGCTTAAGTAAGTGACGCCGACACTGAGGGGAGACTCCTTGATATCTTTGAGGACAGTGGTGCTTTCGATTGCGTGATAATCGATACTGATGATCGTTGGATATTGGACTTTGTATCTAAATATGAGACGCCCTCCGACATAATCCATGTCGTAATCGATGCCATTGGTCATTAAGATATCGTTGGCGTAGACGGTTTCAGAACCTTCGAGGACTTGGGTTTTGGCTAGGGCATAGGGCCCGACTGAATTATTTCCGATGAGGGTTTCGAGATGGGTGGAGGTTTGGTAATAATCGTAAGTAATACTGAGGGTGTCGGTTTCGGCTAACTCTATGGAGTTAAGGACGAGTTTCCCTTTTTGATTTCGGATGATGTAGTTCTTGTTTCGAGTGAGTTCTCGCCCATTGAGATAAACTTTTTCGCTACTAGGTTTGATGGATTGGTTTTGAAGGTTAAATTCGTTGGGAGCATTGTTGGCGGTGGAAGTTTTCATTGCTTTTGGCCATAGAACTTCGGTTTTGGTTTTGATGAGAAGTTTGACTTCGTTGGGAGTGTTTTCTGTCCATTTAAATTGAGCTCCGCTGAAGTTTTTTCGGGATAATGCCGGAATAAAGTCTTCGATGGGATTGGTGAACTCGTAGATGATTTTGATGAAGTCAGTGGTTTGCGGTGTGATTGTGATGAATTTGAGGACGCCTTCGTAGTAATTGACTGTAAAATCACTGCCTTCATTGAGCCGTTTATTGTTAAAAAATAACCGGACTGATCCCTCGAGGATGGACCTGTTTTGCAGTCGTAATTCTTTTTGACCCGTACCGAAGGTTTCCATTTTTTGGGGGTCCGATCTTTGCCGTCCGGTGGCAACGATGGCATCCCAATTGTCGCCATAGGACGTGGCTTTAACACCGTCTAGGGACTTGTTGACGTTGATGAACTCCCCGTTTTGGAATTTGGCATTGAGGTGATGAAAGGTGAGTTCGGATTTATCATATTTGACTTTAATGTCATATTTGCCTGGGAAATCGGGTTCTTGTTCGACGTCGTAGTGGACGGATAGCTTTTCGTTAATTTGGCCGTCAATGCCAACTTGATAACGGATGGTGAGCTTGGGGTCTCCGATGAGGACGTCATTGGGGAGTTTTTTGTAAATGGGGTCGTTTCGGATGGTATCCCACCGTTTGTCTGAGACGGTTTTGGGGCTGTAATCTCTCATGCTGACTTTGGTCTCGTAAAATCCGTTGATGTCGAGATTAAAGTTTTTGGGGAGTTCGGGGTATTCGTATTCGGGGCGATCTTGTTTCATGAGGTTGAATAGTTTTTTGCTGTAGGATTCGGGGGCTTGGATGCTGTTTTCTTTGGGGAGTTCAAGTACGGATTTGGTGACAGTGGTGTGTATGGAGTTGGCGGGGGGGATAGCTGTGATATTTTCGGGGCCTAGTCGCTGGAGGATTTCTCGAGCCGTGGTGGATGAAGTGGGGGCGGTGAAGGTCATGGCGAGGTTGACGATGCCGGTTTTGGATGAAGGTGGTGGAGTGTCACTAGTCAATTCGGTCGCATTTGTTTTTTGGATCCACCCCGGGTTGCCTTCGAGGGTAGTGACTTGGAAGTAGTCGTCTCTTTCGTCGATGACGTTAAAGTAAATGCCTTGATAGGTGGTGTATAGCAGTTTGGCATTTTCGCTAGGGCTTTCGACGATTTTGATGAAAGGTTTGGTGACGCGGATATACTTTGGAGTTGCCCAGGCGGGTATGGCTAACAGGAGGATAGCGAGGAAGATGAGGATGTGGAATCCCATTCCGTCAACCTTTGGAGTGGATGTTATGGAAGATGTCGTGGGAGGGAGGTGGGAAAGAGGATTATTTTTGGGCACTTTTGATGGTGGTTTCGATGGTTTTGGTGATGATGGCTTTTGCTTTTTCAGTTAACCATGGATAGGGTTTGAGTTTAACAGTGGTGAGGGCTTCTTTAGGATTGGCCCTGTAGAGGTCATAGAGACCTAATAGTTGGATTTCTTGGGGGTCGCTAAAAATGAAGTGGGGGTTGTCGGGATTGAATTTGGAGGTTTTGTTGAGTGAGGGAAATAACTTGAGGGCTTGAAATGTCTCGATGGAATAAAATCGGGAGAGCTCAGTGAAGTAGTGAGGGGTGTCGATGACCGCTTTATCTATGGTGAGGGATGCGCTAAATAGTTTGGCTAAAAAGGTGTCGTAGTCTGTGATTTCGCCTACGGAGATGGTGGCGTTTTTGGATACTGTTTTATCGTCGATGATTTTAAGTTTGTAGGTATTGGCGTCGGTGAATGCGCTGAGTCTGTAAAATGCAGCACCCCGCTTAATTTTTTTGCTGTCGATGGTCCAGGTGAGGGTTTTGACATCAAAAACGGCTTTGCTCCATTTGTAATCGGAATCCACTGTGAGGGTGACGCCATCGGGCCTGAATGCTGTTGAACTGTATTCACTTTCTGATGCGGTGGGTGATTTTGAGGTGGGATTTCTTTTTTTGAGGCTGGCTTTTCCGGAAGATTCTTGGCTGAATTTTCCGTCGGAATCAATTTGTGAGATGTCGACGTAAAGGGTGGACTCTTCTAGTGACCATGGCTGAGATCTTGATGG
>CAZZBY010000148.1:0-3313 GCA_964652635.1 uncultured Candidatus Marinamargulisbacteria bacterium
CTCAACCTTAAAACACCGCGTAGTGATTCGCACGGTGTTTTTTGCTTATATATTTTTCCATATTGATGACAAAAATAGGGAAGTGTGGGAGTATGAGCTCAGATACACAACCACAATCAGTATGTTGGGAATAAATCCTGACCTACGCAACCCATCTGTCATATTATGAGCGTTCAAATTCCGCATTCAGCATTGTTGTTGAACCTGCCCCTTCACAGTCTCAGTCATCTTCCTGAAAACATCTGGCAAATTGTTGTGACCGGCGGTCCGTGCGGTGGAAAAAGCACAGGCATGAGCTATATCCGGCAAAACCTAATCGATCGCGGTTACGTCGTACTTGTCGTCCCTGAAGTGGCTACGAAGCTTTTCGCCGGTGGTCTTAAAATAGGCGAGGCGGGCTTAGATGCGGTTACTGCGCAATATTTCATACTGCGCGATATCCTCATGCAAGAAACATCCTTCCTCGATATTGCCATCGAGTATGCAAAGCGTGGTCACAAGGTCGTGATTCTTTGCGATCGCGGCACCATGGATGGGGAAGCCTACGTCCCATCAGTGGCAAATTATGATGCAATTATTACCTCTCTCGGCGCAGGCTTCAATCCGCGGATGATTAGTGTGGAACGATATCACGCGGTGCTTCATCTTCGGAGTGCTGCAATAGGCGCACCGCAGTTTTACACCTGCGAGAACAATGTAGCCCGTACGGAAACACTCGAACAAGCAGCTGCAATTGACGAAAGGACACTTGCCGCATGGCATAGGAGTAACCATCCGCACCTGAGAGTCATTAACAACAATGGAGGAACCTTTGCTTCAAAGCTGCATCGGTTGTTTCTCGAAATCTGCGCGGTCCTTGGAGAACCCACTCCGCTTGAAAAAGAGCGTGCGTTCCTCATCGAGCCGTTCGAGGTTAAGGACATCCCGTCCTTAGTTTCAGTTAGTGAGATCACCCAATATTATCTCCTGACTGCAAATCCAAAAGATGAACGTCGTATTCGCATGCGTGGCGATGAAAAAAACGGATACACCTACTACAGCACTATCAAGCAGCATGTGTCGGATGGTATTAGGGCAGAAATGGAGCGAATGATCTCCGCGCAACAGTTTGAGGTGTTGCTCACTATGCGTGACCCTGCGTACGGCCTAATCAAGAAAAGGAGGCACTGTTTCTTCTACTGCGATCGGTTTTTCGAAGCTGATCAATTCATTGATCCAAGCGGTCTGAGTGACCGTCTTGAGGTTGAAGTAACGGATCTCGATGAACCAATCGAAATGCCACCGTTTCTAAAGATCAAGGAAGAAGTGACTGGAAAGAAAGAATATTCCAACCGCAGCATGGCGAAAATTCTCGCCTGAGTTCTCGGTAGGGAGAAGAGAATAAAACTGGCACGGACTGTAAAGTTCGTGTCGGTTTTTCTTATTAGGAATGCCAGGGGGGAGCGCTTATATAAACGTCGCACAATATATCGGTCATCTCTCTATGCTCAAAATTTGACCAGTGAGGGGTATATCAAATACAACATACAAGCAAACTAGTACTCGTGGTATTGAGTGCTTTATGATGCTTGGAATCTGACCATAAACAAAAACACTCCCATTTCTGGGAAGTGTTCTCGGGTACACCTTGAGGGGGAGAATCATCCGTGGCCAATCGACATTCATCCGTAAGGTCTGCACCTAGGGGAATCGTGACTCCCTTCGTTCTCAACAACATACGGTAGCGACTAGCTCATAAGACATCTGCTTCAGCCCTTTCGTTATGTAAACGGCCTCATGGACCATCCATGTCCGTGTACTGACAGCAGGCTTCTTCTCAAGGTGCAGAATAATTATACCCATGTAATGGGAGTGTGCAACGTGGCCAGATTCCAGGCTAAAAGAGGGGAGTACCATGGGGGTAGTAAGCTGCATTTATGGGTGAAGAAGGGGTGAAAATAAAACGTAAAAGTGGTATATTTCCATCAATGGAAAACATACCCCTATTCAACTCTTCTGGAGAGTGGATCGCATTAAAAAAGGGCCCTTATCTTTATAACAACAAACTAGATTGGGTGGGCTATTTTCCTTGGAATGACAATGAAGCCGTAACTAGAGGTGGTAAGTATCTCGGTGAAATATTTCCAGGAAATCGTTTTTACCATGTATTGCTTAAACCTTACAGAGAAGTCGTAGTTAAAATGGATTTCCCGGGTTATCCCGGTACGGTTAGGGTACCAGAGTTTATTGGCTACTCACCGCTGCCTAAAGATACTGTCGATATTAGATTTACAGAATAATATGCCAACAAAGAAAACGAAAGATAAAAAGATAGCGAATGAAAACTCTGAGGAAATTTATAATCCTGATCTTAGATTGTTTAAAGATGTTAAGGAGTTAAGAAAGGCGTGTATTATTCTTTCTGCTAATTACGACTCAATTAAGAGTTTCTACCAAATCTATCGAAAGCTAAGAGATGATAAAACTAAAGGTGGATCTCCAACAGACCAAGAACAAGACTTGCTGAGGGCGATGTTGCTATTTGCCGGTGCGGGAGTAGATTCTGTGATAAAGCGACTTATTGAGGACGGTCTTGAAAAGATCGTATTAAATAACGAGGATGCAAAATCACAGTTAATAAAGTTTGTTGATCGAAAGATTAAAAAGAATATTAGTGGTGAGGACGAAAAAAGAATAATTAACCCTAAGACTGACCTGGATATTAATTTAATTGCATCTTTAATTGTTAGCGATGATCCTAAAAGATTGATGATCGAGTCACTTAAGGTGGAACTAACAGAAAATAGCTTGCAGTCAAAGCAACAACTTCTTGAAGTTTCAAGCAAGCTTGCGATAACTCCATATCAAATCATGGATGATCAAAGTTGCACGCAAGACGCCTTTGTAGCAAGAAATGAAATTATGCATGAAATGGATGCATTTTTTGAGCAAAGAAACAAAAGATCAATACGACTAAGAAAAAGAGACTTGATGCTTAAGTATACAAATAATCTAATAAAGATCTCTGAAAGTTTTATTAAAGTTATCAACGAAAGAATTCCAAAATAGGCGAGTGGGTCCCCCCCTAATAAAGTCAACAAAAAAAGAAAAATCGATAGACTCCATCGATACAAGAAAAGGGAGTACACATTAATAAAATTCGCGACGGTTTAACCTCTTAACTCATCATTGTCGAATGATGGGGAGGTTATGTGAAGATCATCTTTGATGATTTAGCGTGCTAGTCCCTTCTAGGGGAGCGCTTATATGAATGTCGCGCAATATATCTTTCACGACATATAGCTATAGCAGAAGGGCCTGTTTATGCAAATCC
>CAZZBY010000149.1:0-3249 GCA_964652635.1 uncultured Candidatus Marinamargulisbacteria bacterium
CTTCGGCAATAATGACCAATGGTTTTGACGTTTGCACTACTTTTTCTAATAGTGGAAGTAGGTCTTTAATCGAGCTAATTTTTTTGTCTGTAATTAAGATAAATGGATCATCGTAGGCGGCGACCATTTGATCTTTGTCGGTGATCATATATGGAGATGCGTATCCTCGGTCGAACTGCATGCCTTCAACCACATCCAGCTCTGTTGTAATCCCTTTGGATTCTTCAACGGTGATCACACCATCTTTACCGACTTTTTCCATGGCGTTGGCAATGAGGTTACCGATTTCGTCGTCGTTGTTTGCAGAAATCGTTGCGACTTGAGCGATGGCCTCTTTGCTTTCGACTTGGCGGCTATTTTTTTTGAGCCCTTCGGAGATAATGACCACTGCTTTTTCAATCCCTTTTTTGACTCTCATTGGGTTAGCACCAGCTACGACGTTTTTAAGACCCTCTTTAAAAATAGCTTGCCCTAAAATGGTAGCGGTTGTTGTTCCGTCTCCAGCAACATCATTGGTTTTAGAAGCGACTTCTTTGAGAAGCTGTGCACCCATGTTTTCAAATGGGTCTTTGAGTTCGATTTCTTTGGCAATGGTAACACCATCGTTAGTAATGGTGGGTGAGCCCCATTTTTTTTCGAGGACGACGTTATTTCCGTTGGGTCCTAATGTGCTCCCAACTGCATCTGCTACTTTATCGATACCGGCGGATAGTGCTCGCCAGGCTTCTTCTCCGTATTTTAATTGTTTTGCGCCCATATCTTCATCACTCCTTATTTATTTCTAACTGCTAAAATATCGCTTTCACGTACAATTAAGTATTCTTTTCCATTCAGCTTAAGCTCGGTGCCACCATACTTTGCGTAGATCACGACATCTCCTGCTTTGACTGTCATCGGGATTAATTTCCCTTCGTCTGTGGTTTTACCAGGGCCTACCACCAGGACTTTACCGGTTTGAGGTCTTTCTTTAGAACTTTCAGGTAACACAATCCCTGATTGAGTTACCTTTTCGGCGGATTCTGGCTCGATCACTACCCTGTCGGATAATGGTTTATATTCTACTGACATTTCTGCCTCCTTTTGATATGAAAATTTATTGAGGTTTTGATTTTAGCACTCTTTGCTCTTGAGTGCTAGTTCGAATTTATTCTATGGGACTTTACCGTTTGCTTCAAGCCTTTTATACTTTGTTGCTTCTCTCTCTCGCCGGGGTGGTGAAATGGTAGACACGTTGGACTTAAAATCCAATGAGACTCATACTCTCGTGCCGGTTCAAGTCCGGCCCTCGGTACCACGCAAAATTACCAAATAACTAATCTGTGATATTTTCGCTTCGGTCATTGCCGATTAGGCAATTCCCTATGCGAGAAATTTCACATCTTAGCCATTTGGTAATTTTGCTACACTTCCCTTCTTTTTTACTTTGACTGGGCTGCAGAAAAACTGTTTTCCCTTCGGTCATTGCCGATTAGGCAATTCCATATGCGAGAAATTCTATGACCTCACTTTTCCAAGTGCAAATTAACGTAAAGCAGAAGTCAATTAGGAGCATAATCGTGACCTATTACACCCACCATTTAGTCCTTTTAGATGATCCAATTTAGCCTCATTGGGACTGTTGATTGGGTCACTTGTTTTTTTATGTGGTGTGGTGCTTTGGAATCGCTTTATTCTTCGTGGTAGGATCCAGAGCCTTCCGCTTCTTTGAGGGGAATCTCTTCACTGGAGTCGGTCTTGACTTGATATCCGGGTCTTGGAGCGGATTCCGACTCGGATTCAAATTTGGATTGGGATTGTAGGGTGGGATGGCGGCGTTTTGGAGGATGATATCTGCCGTCTGAATGGTCTCTATCGTGAACAATCGTTTTTGATGTTGGACGGTATCGATAATTACCATGGAAGCCATTTACATAGGTGCCGTTGGCTCGGTAATACCCCCCATAGGCGTCGTCTTGGATATTGGAGGATGTACTAATGGCGATTACACCTATGAGTAGAAATTGAAATAACGTATTATGCTTTTTTTGTATATTTCTTTTGCTGAAGCTCCCCATTCTAGTACATCGTCTCAGATGCTTCCTTTTTGTCGAAGCGGATCGATTTCGCCCAGTCATAAATGAATGGCGCAAAGGGCTCTCGGGCATAGTCTAGGATTTGAGTGGCCACATACCGAAGACGGCTGTCGAATGGAAAAGGTTGGTCGAGATGAATGATAGGGTGATTAAGCGCCTCTCCTTCGCGTTGGAAGTAGAACGCGTAACTGATACGTTCGGTTTTGGCATATCGACTGCTTCGGCTTCCCCAGTGGAGGATATTGGCCCCCCAGATAATGGCACTTCCGGCGGGAGCCGGTAACGCCCGACAGTTTTCGGGTTTGAAGGTGTAGTTCGATAGGTCGTTGGGATAGTGAGGATCGAGATCTGCCGGAACAACATACATACAGGAATTTGTTGGACCTACGTCGACTAAGGGTATCCATAGAGTAAAAATGTTGGGCGTTCCATCTTTGGCGAGATGGAGATTTTTGAGATCTCGGTGAATCGGCCAACCCGCATATTTGCTCCCCTTCCCGACTATCCACGCCCAGATGTCCGGCATTAGCATCATCTCTTTCCCTAATATTGATTTAAGGATGGGGGTTAATTGCTTGAGTGCGATCCAGTAGTCATCGTAGAGAAATGCAAAAACTTGGTGAATCCCCTTATTGCGGAGAGTACGGATACCTTGGGCGAGCTTTTCGGCTTGCTTGGCAGGGATGATCGCATCAATTTGGAAGACCCCTTCTTCTTTGAAGGCTCGCTTAAGCTCTTCTATTTTTTCTGGAGATAATGGGGGGTAATCTGGTGCTTGAAAGGTAGTGTCGGTGATGGGAAAATCGGGAAGGACATGTTGCCATACTGATTTTTTGTTGAGAACTTTGCTTTTGTCAGTGTTTGTATCCATGCATTACCCCCGAATTGCAATGGTTTGAAAATGGGCGTCGAAGCCTTCGATGTCCGTTAAAATCTTAATGTCTTTTTTGGCATTTGTTAGTGCGGATTTTGTATAGACAATGTAGGAGGAGTATTTCATAAAATCCATGATGCCTAATGGGGATGCAAATCGAGCGGCACCTTCTGTGGGCAGGACATGGTTTGGTCCGGCATAGTAGTCTCCGATAGCAACGGGGCTGTAGGGACCGCAAAAAATGGATCCGGCATTCGTCACTTGATCTAAGAGAGGAAGGTAATCATCAACGAGTAACACGAG
>CAZZBY010000150.1:0-3193 GCA_964652635.1 uncultured Candidatus Marinamargulisbacteria bacterium
TCGCAGTTTTTGACGGAGTGGTACGATCACCCTATTTTTAAGCCGTTTGTGGCATCTAGTGCTTTTGCACCTACGATTGAACGTCGTCAGCATCATGACGCTCACTGGCTTTCTAAGATGATTGTGTCACTGAGCCCCGGATTGATTCCATCACTCTGGAATGAGATTAGCCGGATGTCTTGTCCTCTAACATATGTGTATGGAGAGTTCGATACAACTTATGCCGCCATTGCTCGTCGGTTGTCTGTGGAGTGCCCAATATCTAGGATTGAGCCTGTTTCTGAGTGTGGGCATGTCGTCCATCTTGAATCTCCAGATGGACTTGCTCATGCGCTACTTCGCTTACCACTGAGTAGAATGGCCTGAGATAAACTTGCCTTCCATAAAGTCAGCCACTGGCTTTAATGTCCTCGATCGTGCCATGGCGAGCTTAATAATCGCCGTAATTGGTACCGCTAAAAACATCCCCGAAATCCCCCATAAAAACCCCCAAAATAGTAGAGACAATAAGACAATGGCTGGATGAAGCCCTAGATTTTCGCCCATTAGTTTGGGGTCTAGGATATTTCCAACAAAAATCTGAGATGCTGAAATCACCGACATGCTGACAATAAATTCCCATCCATACCCATATTTAAGCAAAATCACAGGGATTGGGAGGACATTGGCAATAATGGCACCAATATTTGGGATAAAATGGAGGACAACGGTAATTGCTCCAAACATAAATGCCATGGGGATATCAAAAAAAGAGAGTGTCCCCCAGACAATAATACCAGTCAGTATCGACATCAAGCATTTTGACGATAGGTAGCGTGTGATACTTAATTGAACGTCTTCGTTAATGACATTTCCCTCTTCTGATTTTCCCGCTAGTAGGAAGAATGTATAAATTAAAATCAAGAGCAAGGTCCCAAATACGCTGACAATTTCTCCTGAAATACTGGTAATCCAATCTAAAACAGGAACTTGGTCGAGATATTTTTTGACGATGGACATATCGATACATATCCCTCTTTCTTGTAATAATATTGTGGTGCGATCCAGAAAATTGGAAATTTCTTTAAAATAGATATCGGTATCGGTAATTAGCGTTTTCATTGAAATAAAAATAAAAACGGCCATACTAATCATGATTAAGATTGCCCCAACACAACTGACAACAACCGCCAACATCCGTGGAATATGGAGTTTTTGATTCATATAATCAATCAAGGGAGACATCAGAAAATAGATAAAAAGAGCAAATACAAATGGCATTAACACTGTTTTCATAAAATATAGAGTGGCCATCACCATGATTGTCGAAATAATTGCTAAAGATACCGGAACCATTTGGCTTCTTACTTTTTTCATCGCTCTTTTTTCACTTTCATTTTGCATTGTTCCCACTTTGCCTCCTTTTTAAACTTAGAGTACTATAGCATGCTCACTATGCCACGGCTTTTTGTCAAACATCCACATATTTTGTTTTTTGGTATTTTACAGCTGTTTTTTACAGCCCCTGGACAAACCTTTTTAATTTCGCTATTCGTCTCTCCTATTTTTAGTGATTTGGGGGTCTCCAAAAGTTTTTTTGCGACTGCCTATTGTGTGGCCACCCTAATGGGCGCTTTACTATTAAATCCGATTGGGAGTTTGCTTGATCTTTATGCCCCTAAGCAAGTCCTCCCGATTATGACGGGCTTAATGGCCATGGGATGTTTTTTACTTGCAGTTTCTCATTCAATTTGGACATTATCGATTGCTTTTTTTTTATTACGTCTGATTGGACAAGGCGGATTTTCTCTGACGGCTAGCACGGTAATTTCTCGTGGATTTCATAAAAATCGGGCCAAAGCTATGGGGTTTATTACACTGGGCTATCCATTGTCCGAGCTGATTTTCCCGGGGATTGCGGTAACACTACTGGCACTTTATGGATGGCGCGGAACCTATATTATTTTTGGAGTGATGTTAGTCGTGATTACGTTTCCCATTCAGTATTATTTAGCACGCCATCACTCGATTCACCGAGGACATTTTTTGCCGGATGAAGCAGATGTCAATCCTCAAGTTTTATCCCCTTTGGACATGACATCACACTCTGTGTCTTTACATAATGCCCCATTTAAGGAGGTCGTCCGTGATATTGATTTTTACGTGGTGATTTCGGCATCATGCATTCCGCCAATGATTGTCACGGGTCTTTTATTTCATCAATCTGCTCTATTTTTGTATCATCACTGGCCGACGGCACTTGCTGTATCTGGTCTTGGACTTTATGCTCTTTTAAAGGCTGTGGCTTCGGTCGTTGTGGGCCCTACTGTAGATCGTCATGGACCTATCCCTGCATTTATTGTCATGATTTTGATGTTAGGGGTTGCCACTATTATTGCCGGTATTGGAGGCCCAGATTGGATTGTTTATGTGTATTTAGGCCTCGTTGGAACAGCCTTAGGGTTAGGCAGTCCGGTGATTAATGTGATTTTTCCTAATATGTATGGCATACGTCATTTGGGGGCCATTAAGGGATATAGTGCCACATTCCGAAATGGCCTCACCGCATTAGGCCCCCTCCCCATTGCTATCGGTTTTGATTTGGGGCTTCCGATTGGACATGTTTTAACGGTTGCCGGTGGTATTATTTGCCTGATGGCGGTGTTACCCTGGTGGGTCGCCCGCCGAAATCCGTTGATTCATGGGAGGTAATGGGGCTACTGACTTTCTTGAAGTTGAGGTTGGGTAATACTTAATGCCACATTCCATTCCTCGACCCTTTCGGCTAATTTTTTGAGAAGCTCTGTCGCATCTCCAATGATTTCGATATTTCGGATGTCGTCCCCTTGTTGAATCATATTGACAACATTTTGGTCTAAGTCGGACTGCACTTTACCAAATACGGTATGAGCACCATCTAACCATGGTGTTTCCAGATGGGTAATAAAAAATTGACTTCCGTTTGTGCCGGGCCCAGCATTCGCCATGGATAAAATTCCCGCTTGATCATGTTTGAGGTCTTTTCGGCATTCATTTTCGAATTGGTATCCGGGACCAGCCGTTCCGTTTCCTTTTGGACATCCGCCTTGGATCATAAAATCAGAAATCACTCGGTGAAACTTTAGATTTTTATAAAATCCTTTTTGGGCCAAATTGACAAAACTGGCAACGGTCACCGGAGTTTGTTCATCAAACAGGGTCACTTGAATGTCAC
>CAZZBY010000151.1:0-3186 GCA_964652635.1 uncultured Candidatus Marinamargulisbacteria bacterium
TTTTAGGAAATGCGGTAGAGTTTGCCAAGCAGAAGGGAGTTGCGGTTCCGTATATGGAATTGGTGTTTTCGTTTTTTGTTTGAGGCCGATTGCTTTATACCTGTCCTAAATCAAATTTTGGATTTATCTTAATGGGGCTGACTCATAATTCAATTTTGAACGGGTATACTCATTGTTTTGTTTGTCTTATATCCTACATCTGGTCATCGTCGTCTTCTGGTGATTGACGATTTATGTCGTGTCGGTCCTTTTGGGTGAATTATGCGAGGAGGGTTAAAGCTTGCTTTGATTTCCCCAGATCGGTGTTGTTCCGTTGATTTGATACCTTTGCTTTATAATGGCTCTCCCTGCACCATTATTTAAATTTGCAATCGAATAAATATCCGTGGCGGTTTTGGTGATGGTGATTTTTGCGTCGATGGGGAGTATTAGCGGGCGAGGGATTGTGGAATGATACAAAGACTCCTTATTGAGTGATTGAGTCCATATTGGAATGGTGCTTAATTGGCTTCTGGCGCTGTTTAACCCGCTTTCTGCTGCGAGGATTGCTTTGTGGTAGTTGAGTTCTGCTGTGCTTGATCTAAGTGCGCTCTGAACTGAAATCGTGAGGGCGGCTACGCTTACTAACATCACGCTAACGGCTACCATGGCCATGACCATGATGACTCCATTTTCTCGCAACAGTCCACTCAATGGCTCCTTGACCTTATGGGACATTGGGCAGGTAGATGGTGATGGGGGTATTGTTGAAGCTAATGGTGATGAGTTTTGGTGCTGGGGATGTGATGTTGAATTGAGTGATTGATAATCGGTCACTGTAATTGACTTTGGTCAGTCCTTTTTTAAGGTATATTTTTTGTGCATTTAGTCCGTATTCGACGAGTTCTCCGGCTGAATCTGTGGTTTTAATCGTGGTTGGAGTGATTTGTTGAATGGTGATGGTGTCTTTGAGTTGGCTTCTGAGGACTTGGCTAATAAATTGAGTTTCTCTGGTTTGGCTTATGGCTATTTGGAGGTTGCTTTGGGTTTGATTTATTGAGTTCATCAGGTGAGCGATGGTGGGCAGTGTTATTGACATTATCGCAATGCTGATGAGTAGTTCGTATAGAATCATTGAATATAGTCTATGAATTGGCCATCGGAAAAAATGATTTTGTAGTGGATGAGATTGGGTGGAAGTGAGGTGCTGATCAGTTGAGTGAGTTGAGGGGATTGTCCGGCTTTAATGGTGTCGATGGTATTGACTGCGGTTTGGATTTCTTGATGCCGTGTGTGGATGATGGTCATTGCTTTGGAGAGTTGTTGCGTTTCTGTACTTAGGGTCATGATGGCGATGAGTATGATCATTATCCCTACAATCGTTTCTATGATGATCATTTAATTCGAATCATCCCATATCCCACGGATAGTGTGATTTGTTTTTCGATGGATGAGGTTTTGAGTTTTAATGTTGCTGCTTTGGCTGTACTTCCGTTATCTGAAAACCCCATGCCGTTGCTGTTGCTAATGGTGGAAGTGATGTTGCTCGGTAATGGATAGGGCGGGATATTTGTGTTGGTAAATCGACACTGTGAGGTGGTGATGGAGATATCGGATGGGATGTCTTTGCTGAGGCATGTCCATCGTGCTTCGCTTAGGAGTTGTCCTAAAGTATGGTGGTGGGCACTTAGTTCGATGCAGGTTTTCCATTTAGAAAAACTTTGCCCAGTGTCTAGAATGAGGAGGGAAATTATGGTTATAGCCATGGATATTTCTAGTAACGTCATTTTTATATTTATAATATATTTTTATTACTAATTCAAGTTATTGTTTGCAGAGTTAGTCTAACCTGTGCGGAGAGTGAGATTGATGAGGCTGTTGCGAAATACCTCATCTGCACAATTTTGGCCATGCTTAACACTACCGGCTTCGCTGAAGCTCCGCCTCCAAGATAGTCTGTGCATTGCGATCAATTGCAGATCTGGGGCATTTCGCAACAGTCCCTAGATATAAGGCTTAATTAATTTTTCAAATTGTTTGAAATCATGAAGTCCAATGACGGTGTCTACGATTTTAAAGTTGCGGTCGATGATAAAGGTGGTGGGAATGCTTTGAATATTGCCATAAGCTGATATTAATTTTGGAGTGGCATAACCGATGGGGTAGGTGATGCCCTTGGATTTGATGAATGAACTTACTTTGCTTGTGTCTTGATCAACGTTGATGCCTATGACTTGGATGTCGTTACCATAGGTGGTTTGAAGTTGGATGAGGGCTGGGAGTTCGGCGACGCAGGGGGGGCACCAAGTAGCCCAAAAATTGAGTACAATGACTTTACCTTTAAATTGAGAGATGTCCATGGATTGGCCGGTTACGGTTTGAAATGCAGGATGCGGGACTTCGGATTTTACAGTTTTGGATTTAAAAAAAGGGGCTTTTTGCGAGGCAACGGCGCCGAGAGAGAGTAAAAAAATGAGAGAGGCAATGACAAATGTTGATCTTTTCATGATGTGTTCAGGTTAGCATATTGAGGACTTTTTTCAATATGGCACTTCTCCACACATAAGGATATGGCACTTTGTTGGAAATCTTGCAAATTTTGGGATGTCCTCCTACTCTAACTTCTATGGATAAAAGCCGATCAACTATTGCCGGAATGTTTAATCGCATTGCTGATCGGTACGATTTTTTAAACCGGGTTTTATCGATGGGATTGGATATCTACTGGCGTCACCAAATGATGACGCTATTTCCATTTACTCGCCCGCTCAGGGTGTTGGATATGGCGACGGGGACGGCGGATGTTCCATTGATGATGGTAGATGTGATGGGGAAAGAGGCCTTTTCGACGATTGTGGGAGGGGATATTTCTCAAAATATGTTGAATATTGGAGCGTCGAAAGTTGCTGCTCGTGGGTTGTCGGAGTTGATTCATTTGCAAATTGCGGATGCGATGCAACTTGAATTTGGAGATGCTTCGTTTGATGTTGTGACGATTGCATTTGGTATTCGCAATGTGGCTCAGGTTGACCAGGCTTTATCTGAGTTTTTTAGAGTACTTTCTCCAGGAGGGAGAGTGGTGGTGTTGGAGTTTTCGATGCCTCGTCATCCGGTGATTCGGTGGGGGTATTTGATGTATTTTCGGCATGTATTACCGTTTATTGGCGGGGTGGTGTCTCGGGATAAAGAGGCGTATCACTATTTAAA
>CAZZBY010000152.1:0-3157 GCA_964652635.1 uncultured Candidatus Marinamargulisbacteria bacterium
CCGCGCGGAGTTGAGGTCTAAATGAAACGGTGTGTACTGATGATGATTCGTGTCTATCAACGCTTTGTGTCTCCGATTTTGGGTCCTAGATGTCGGTTTTATCCGTCGTGTTCGGAGTATGCGTATCAGGCTGTTGAGTATTATGGAGGCGCTAAAGGAAGTATGATTGCTGTTAGGCGTTTATTGAAATGTCATCCTTTTCATCCCGGTGGTGTGGATGAATTACTAAGTACAGGAGAATAGTATGGGACCGATTGCGTATTTGACTACCAATGTGATGATACCGTTTTTACAGTTTTCGTATCACACGATTTATCCAAATTATGGAGTTGCGATTTTAGTGCTCACTATTGCAGTTAAAATTGTCTTTTTTCCATTGTCGCAAAAACAATTTGAATCGATGAAAAAAACTCAGGCGATTCAGCCCGAGCTTAAAAAAGTTCAAGAAAAATATAAGGATCAGCCTGAAAAACAGCGTCAAGAAATGATGAAGCTATGGAAAGAGCATAAGGTTAATCCGTTTGGCGGATGTTTGCCGGCTATTATCCAAATGCCATTTTTTATTGCGATTTTTTATACGATTAAAAGTGAGTCGTTTCGAGTGATTTTGGATACACAGGGGGTATTTCCGGGCTTATTTCATTTTTGGTTGACGGATTTAACTCAGAAAGATCATACGATGATATTGCCGATTTTGATTGGACTACTTACTTTTTTGGGGCAGCGAATGATGACTCATGGACAGGAAGTTCCTCTCTTTATGAAATTAATGCCATTTATTATGATGTCAGTCTGTTTTAGTATGCCTGCTGGAGTACTATTGTATTGGGCTGCATCTCAGCTTGTTTCTAATATTCAGCAGTATTTTATTCTTAGAAAAGAAACCGTTGTACAAGGAGTGATTAGCAATGTCTAAAGGACGCGGATTTTTTGGTTTTTTAAAAGGTCTTACTCGTGAAGTTCAGGATGAAGAATCTCGTCAGCGTGATTATGCGCTTTCTCGTAAGCAAAATGATGATGAGACGGAGTGCTTTTCTGAGTCTTCGGATGATCAGCATGATGATCGGCACTATGAGCCGGATGAGTCGTCTTTTGCTCCTACTGAAATTGAATTAGATCCGGAGGTCATTGAATTTTGCACTTCTACTGTTTCTGAAATTTTGTCCATGCAAGACTTTGTTGCGGATGTCAAAATGGGGAGTACTACTCGTCAGCGTATGATTATTGATATTGAATCTACGGATGATTTGGGTCGGATTATCGGACGGGATGGAAGTCATTTGGAAGCGTTGCAAACCTTGGTTCGGGCCATTGTTCATCGTAAATTTTCAGATTTGCCTAAAATTATTTTAGATGCAGGTGCTTACCGTCGCCGTCGCCGCGGTGCGCTTAAGTCTAAAGCTAAAGAGGTGGGGCAACAGGTGTTATCCACAGGAAAGTCTGTTGCGCTAGAGCCCATGACCTCAAGTGAGCGTCGAATGGTCCATGTGTTATTTGAAAAAAACGATAAGCTACAAACCCTGAGCAAAGGGAATGGACGAAACCGCCACGTTGTCATCGCACTTCGTGACTAATATTCATTTAGACGACACGATTTGTGCGATCGCTACTCCTGTGGGGATTGGCGGTATTGGGGTTATTCGATTGGCAGGGCCTTTGGCTTTGTCGATTGCTAAGACATTGTGCCCTAGCGTGACGTCCTGGACGCCGCGCTATGTGGCGGTTTCGGAGCTTGTATTTGATGGGGGAGTCCTGGATCAGGGGTGTGTGATTTATTTTCAGGGACCTCATTCATATACTGGGGATGATATTGTTGAATTTCAGTTGCATTCGAATCCTCATTTATTGAAACGAGTGGTGTCGGTGTTGGTGGAGTTGGGGGCGAGACTTGCATTGCCGGGGGAGTTTACCCAGCGTGCGTTTTTGAATGGGCGGATGGATTTGTCTCAGGCCGAGTCGGTAGGGGAGTTGATTCATGCGGCATCGGATATGGCGAGGCAAGTGGCTTTAGGCCGGCTGAAGGGGCGATTGTATAGGCTAGTGTTGGTGTTACGGCAACGGCTTATGAGAATGCTTGAGCAGGTGGAGGGATCTGTGGATTTTCCTGAAGAAGTTCCTGCCATTCCAAGGCCTGAATTTGTTGATTCTATCGAGTTTTGTTTGTCTGAGCTTAGAAAGGTACTGTCGATTCAAGATTATGGACGCAGGATCGAATCTGGGGTCAAATGTGTGATTGTGGGGCGACCTAATGTGGGTAAGTCGTCACTCATGAATGCGTTATTGGGAGAAAATCGGGCGATCGTGACTTCGATTGCGGGGACGACACGGGATTTTATTGATGTGAATGCCGAGTTGGGTGGGGTGTCGTTTCAATTTGTGGATACGGCGGGGATACGGGAATTGACCACCGATGTGATTGAGAAATTGGGGATTAAAAAGATTAATCAGTTGGTCACAAAGGCCGATTTGATTTTGTGGGTGGTGGATGGATCTCAGGCACTGACCGAAGATGATTTTAGAGTGGTTGAGTCGATTCCTAAGCGAAAACCGGTGATGATTATTTTGAATAAATCAGATAAGCGGCAGAGAAAATTGTCGGGTTTACCGCAATTACCTCATTGGAAAATGGTGCATGTGTCAGCGAAGCGTGGAGATGGGATTCAGGAGTTTAAGCAAGCATTGCGTGACTGGGTTTACGATGGGGTTCCCGTATCGGATTTGGATTTGATGTGTAATGTGAGGCAGTTGGGTGTGTTGAAGACTGTTTTTGCAGAGCTCGTGCATGTATTGGAGTGTGCGAAGGCAGGGCTTGAGGATGATGTGTTGTCGATTGATTTAAAACGGGCGATTTTGGGGCTTGGGGAGTTTACTGGGGAGGAGGTTACGGAGGAGATGTTGGATGGGGTGTTTGCCCGATTTTGCGTCGGTAAGTGACGGGGCAGGTGCTAAATGGGACTGTTGCGAAATACCGTGATCTGGCCAAATTACAACGCAGCACTACACCGCTACGGTCGAAGCCTCCGCTGACCCGTTGACGGCATTTATCGCATTCCCCTGGGATGGGGTTTGCCCCTCGTATGGAAAATCTAACGATGTTATTACAAAGACCTCTGCAAAACCTACCAAAACTGAGAAAGATTTGAGAAGATGAGCCATC
>CAZZBY010000153.1:0-3153 GCA_964652635.1 uncultured Candidatus Marinamargulisbacteria bacterium
ATATCATTTTTTTTCTGTCTGTATAAACCCGGCCTACGTAGCGACTTGTGCAGAGATGCTCAAAGGTTCTGAGGTTAAAGTTTGCACCGTCATCGGCTTTCCATTGGGAGTCAATTCATCGCTTACGAAAGCTTTCGAAACCAAACAGGCCATCAGAGATGGGGCCCATGAAGTTGACATGGTCATTAACATTGGTGCCCTCAAATCTCAAAATGATCTTTTGGTTGAAGATGATATACGCCAAGTTGTCGAAGCCGCAGAAGGCGTGCTCGTGAAAGTCATTATCGAAACTTCTTTATTAACCAATGAAGAAAAAATAAAAGCCTGCCAGCTTGCCGAAAAAGCCGGGGCACAATTTGTTAAAACGTCCACCGGCTTTAATGGTGGTGGCGCCACCGTCGAGGATGTTGAGCTCATGAGAAAAAGTGTTTCACCCCATATTGGAGTGAAGGCCAGCGGGGGGGTTAAAAATCTTGAGACGGCAAAGAAGATGTTGGCCGCAGGGGCAACGAGAATTGGGACGAGTGCTGGGGTGGCGATTGTTAAAAATTTGTCAGCATCAGATTTTTATTAAGATCGGCTCGAAGCACGTTTTCTCATCACGAAATAAACTCCGAGTAATATAATCAACGTTCCAAAAATCATTTGTCGAGTGATGATTTCATTTAGGAAAACTCTTCCCCAAATCATTCCAAAGATGGGCATCAAAAAAGTCACTGATAAAGCTTTCGTTGGCCCCACGTCGGCGATTAATTGATAATAAAGTAAATAAGCGAGGGCCGAGCAAATAAGCGCAATTCCCAAAAGGCAAAAGAGAATTTTGGGAACGAATAAACTTTCCACATGAAAATTCTTTGTCATCATCGTTAGCGGAAGAAGAACAATTCCAGCGCTAAGTTGGCTTCCTCCCGCGAGCATTTTTGAGTCCAGATGGCCAGCGAACTTCTTTATGTAAATTCCGCCGAGGCCATAGCATAAAGCGGCCAGCAAACACGCGATGATCGCAGTTAAATAGTCAATCGAAATGTTGCCGACATCTATATTCACGACAAGCCCAACGCCAATTGCAGCAAAGATTAATCCTGTGATCTTGATTGCTGTTAATCTTTCTTGTAACCAGATGGCCGAAAAGATGGCCCCAAAAATCGGCGCCGTGGAATTTATGATCACTTCATAGGAAGCTGGAATCGAAAGTGCACCAAAGGCATAAAGACTAAAGGGAATAGCGCTATTAACTAATCCGATGACGAGGTATAGTTTCCAATTCAATTTCCATTCAGGTGTCAGTTTTTTAAAGCTAAAAAAGCTTACTAAGAAAAAACCTGCAATTAAAATTCTTAAGTTGGCTGTCGGAATAGCTCCTAGAACTGGAGCTAAGATTCTCATGAAGATAAAAGATCCACCCCAGATGGCCGAAAGAGCAACGAGTTTTAATATATCTTTTAAATTCATGGCGACGTGAGGGAAAAGTTATTGGCAATTAGACTAAAAATTTTCAAAGAAATTCAGCGGCAAGCCACCACTCCGATGTAACCGATCCATGCACTTCGGTGCCATCCCTCTAAAAAGCAGTCGCCCATCTTCCCTGCTGGCGATGGTTTGAATCAATACAGTCGGTCCTTCCATACCGCAAATTTCTATAATTTCATTAATCACTCTCGAGCCATCTTTTTCGCGGCCCAGTTGAATAATAAATTGAATGGCCGTGGACATTTGTTTTCTCACGACCGTTATGGGAATTTCAAAACCCGCCAATAAAAAGAGTGTCTCCATGCGCGACAAACACTCTCCTGCGCTACTGGCATGCACGCTGGTCATGCTCCCGTCGTGTCCGGTGTTCATTGCCTGCAGTAAATCAAACAGCTCGCCCCCTCTGGTCTCACCGATGATGATTCGATCTGGTCGCATCCGCAAAGTATTTTTAACGAGGTCTCTAGTTGAGAGTGTCGATTTCGTTTGTTGGATTTTACCGCCGGATTCAAGTCTCACGACGTCGGGCATGTTGATCGAAAGCTCCGGCGTATCTTCGATGGCAATGACTCTTTCATGTTTTGGAATTTCATTGATGAGTAGGTTTAAAAAGGTTGTCTTCCCTACACCCGTTCCTCCAGAGACCACTACATTTAATCTTCCGGCAATGACGGATTTTATAAATTCAATCCAGCCGGGGTTGAGTCCGAAAAGAGTTGGACTACCTTCGAAGCTGGAAATAAATTTTAAATACTTTCTGATCGATATCGCCGGACTCCCCGTCACGAAGGGCTCGTTGATAATGTTAATACGCGAGCCATCGGGTAAGATTCCATCGAGGATGGGATTATCCGAATTGCAAATTTTTTGGTTTATATCAGCCACATCTTTAATAAAGGCTTCGATGTCATTGGCCGGTAAATTGGCATTGAGCTGAATGAATTGGCCACTGCGCTCAACGAACACACTCTTTGGTCCGTTAATAAGAATTTCCGTGATGCCGCCTTTTTTATTTAAATCGGTAATTAAATTCCAAATGCTATTATTATTCATAAGGGCCCTATTGAATTGAAATATCCGTTGTAAAAATTTCTACATCATTGATCGATGCCCCGTAGGTCATAAAATTATTCATCATTTCTTTTTGCTCTTCGGCCGAGAGTAATGAAAAAAGAGCTGCGTATCTTGTCTCATTTTTAAGGAGTCCCTGCAATCGCTCAGTTCCAAGGTAATGATCAAATAAAACAAGCTCCAACATGAGCCAATCGATTCGCACCGATTTCGCTTTTGATAATTTCATAAATTCAATGTGCTCCTCTTTGATAAGGAGTGGGGCAAAGTTTTGAGCATCATTTCGCAATTTCAAATCGATGAGTGACATCTTTGCATAGAAGGCCAATAAGAAGGCACGATTGAATCCCGTGGGAGTAAAATGGCGAAGCTTATTTTCGACGTTCACCAAATCAGTCACTAAACTCAAGTTGGCCATCTCGGGGAATTTTCCTGTCATGGCATGTTCTAAAAAAACTGCGGCTAGCCTATTCCTAATGCCGGCCCAACCAGAGATGGATAAAATTTTTCCAAGGAAACCGTCGGGATCGATGTCGCGAAAAATTCTCTTCACCAGCGCATTGAGTTCTCTATTCTCGCTAATGTACATTTCTAAATTATTATTTGTTTGGG
>CAZZBY010000154.1:0-3141 GCA_964652635.1 uncultured Candidatus Marinamargulisbacteria bacterium
ATCATCATTTCTTTTGGATATCGGAGCAGTAAAATCAAAATCGGATTCTGAAATCTCTTTCATTGACTTGGTTTCAACCGTAGCGGATGTGAGTTCTTTAAATTGATCTCGGCTGCTTTTGGCCTTGGTTACCATGACTGACTCAGAGCTAGCCTCAACCGCGCCTAATTTTTGAATGAGTTTCGCATCCACCTCAGTGAAATACTTGCGGCGACCTGCGCCATCTTCTGTGGTTCTGGTTTGAATGCGCCCTTCAACAATGACGGCTTCACCTGTTGAAATTGCCTTTGTCGCTTCTGCTGTTTGTCGCCATGCGATGACATTAATTTCGTCTGCCTGAGACGGCATTCCATCGTTTCGTTCTGGGCGATCCACTTTGAGTGTAAATTTTGCGTAGGCATCTCCAGACGAGCTGACGCGCTCATCTACTTCATCGATGACCGTTCCGATCAAGACAATTCGATTAATGCTGGACACGACTAAGCCTTTGCTTTTTCGGCCACTGGGGCGGCTTGCACGGATTCGATTCGGACGATCATGTGTCGCAAAAATGTTTCGTCGACACTCATTTTTTCTTTGAGTGTGTCTAAAGTTTTGTTTGTTCCATTAAATTGGCAGTGAAAGTACGCAGCTTGCCTGGCAGGTTTGAATGTTTCTGGCATATCTTGTACACCCCAGTAGTTGAACTCAAGAAGTTCACCTTCTGTTTTGGTGATCCACCCTTTGAATGTTTCAAGACATTTATTACGCTCTTCTTCGTTCAAATTTGCTTTGATAATTACTAGACAATCATATCCTTTCATTGACTATATTCTCCTTGAAAATCTTTTGCCCTTTGGCTTCTGCTTAAATTGTAGATAAAAATATAAGGTGGGTCATTTTATCACGTGACTTATCTCGTTTCAATCTCTTCTTGCATCTCCCGGTTGTCCGCTCGTATACTTGCCCCATGACTATGGATAATACCCCTGATGATCGCATCGTCTCTTCCCAACCCCATGTTGATGATTTACGAGATTTTAGTCTTCGTCCAAAGCACCTTTCTGATTTTGTGGGGCAGGAAAAACTTAAATATAATCTCAGCATCTTTTTAGATGCCGCTCGGACTCGCGGCGAAAGTATTGAACATATTTTGCTGTATGGTCCTCCGGGACTTGGTAAAACTACACTGGCGAGTATTGTCGCTTCTGAAATGCAAGTCAATATTAAGATTTCGTCCGGGCCAGCCATTGAACGACCGGGTGATCTTGCAGCGATTCTCACTAATTTACAACCCGGCGATATTTTGTTTATTGATGAAATCCATCGCCTAAACCGATCAGTGGAGGAAGTTCTCTACCCCGCTATGGAAGATTTTGAGTTAGATATTGTGATTGGCAAGGGGCCTTCAGCGCGGTCAATTCGGCTTGATCTTCCCCGTTTCACATTGATCGGTGCGACTACAAGAGCAGGGAGTTTGTCTGCCCCACTTCGGGATCGTTTTGGGATTATTGAACGTCTTGAATTTTATAATGCCGATGAATTGTCATCGATTATTTCAAGATCTTCGGCATTGCTGAATACAGAGATTGACTCGGCGAGTGCCTTTGAATTGGGTCGGCGGTCTCGGGGAACTCCTCGGATTGCCAATCGTATTTTGAAACGTGTTCGGGACTGGGCCCAAATTAAATCTGATGGACGTATTGGGATGTCCGTTGTCTTTGATGCCCTGGATCGCTTGGGTATTGATGAACTTGGGCTTGATGATGTCGATCGCAAATATTTATTGTCTATTATTGAAAAATTTTCGGGTGGTCCGGTGGGACTGGATACCGTGGCCGCCAGTATCTCTGAGGATTCGGTTACTATCGAGGATGTTTATGAGCCTTATCTGCTACAACTGGGCTTTTTAGATCGTAGCCCGCGAGGAAGGATTGCGTCTGCGGCAGCGTATGCCCATATGCGACTTCCCTGTCCTCATACTGTGAGAACTACTCAACCAGGACTCTTTTGACCTCTTGGGCTATACTGTTTCTGTAACTCTATAATTTCATTGTGAGGTAGGACATTCATGACTCAGCGATTGGCGCGTATTTCTCGTAACACTAAAGAAACCCAAGTGTCTCTTGATTTAAACTTAGATGGGCGTGGAACCAGTCAAATCGATACTGGAATTGGCTTTTTTGATCATATGCTGGATTTATTTACTCATCATGGACTTTTTGATTTAACCGTGAAGGTGAACGGCGACTTAAATGTGGATGGCCATCATTCTGTTGAAGATGTTGGAATTGCGTTGGGGTCGGCGTTTCGGGAGGCACTGGGGGATGCTCGTGGGATTATTCGATACGCTTCTGGGCTAACGGCTATGGATGAAACACTCGCTCAAGTGGCCATTGATGTCTCCAATCGTCCTTTTTTACACTTCAATTGCACCCTTCCTAAAACCTCATTGGGCGGATTTGATGTAGAACTCACTCACGAATTTTTTAATGCATTTGTCAATAATGCACGGATTACCCTCCATGTTGATGTGATCAGAGGCACTAATCTTCATCATATTATTGAGGCCTGCTTTAAAGGTGTCGGTCGCTTGCTGGGGCAATCTGTTCAGATTAATCCCCGCCAATCTGCAGTCCCGTCGACTAAGGGTATTTTGTAATCGTTTTATGTCTGAAACTCGATTACTATTTTCGGAATCCCATCTCAAAACTATCCTTTTATCCCTTTCTAAAGCCATTATCCAGGGGCATCCTGATCTGTCATCTGTGGTGTTGGTGGGGGTTTTGACTCGTGGGTTTCCTCTTGCTAAGCGTTTGTCTCACCAAATTTCAGAGTTAACCGGGGTCACTATTCCGGTTGGTCGCTTGGATGTCGCGCTTTATCGGGATGACTTGCTTTATCGGGATCCGTTTGTGACGGTTCATCAATCAGATATTCCGTTTAATTTAGTGGATAAGACCGTGATTTTGGTGGATGATGTATTATTTCGAGGTCGGACAATCCGGGCAGCCCTCAGTGGGATTGTAGACTTTGGGAACCCTGTCTCAATTGAACTTGCAGTGTTAGTGGACAGGGGGGGTCGACAACTCCCTATTTTTGCCAATTATGTGGGAGAAAAAATTCATAGCCATCCGAGCGATCATATTCAGGTTAAATTAT
>CAZZBY010000155.1:0-3139 GCA_964652635.1 uncultured Candidatus Marinamargulisbacteria bacterium
GCAATGATACAACTACGATAGTACTGCAAAACAGAAGAAGAAGTCATCAAATCAAGATATTTTGGGGCTGTAAGTACCGTGGCAACAGCATCCAACATTGTTGATCGATCAACCGCAGACTCAAGTGCAAGCGCCTCGTTGATTGGAGCAATCATGTCCGCTAAAGTTACCGACCCTGTAGGTGAAATCCCTAAATTCGATTGAAAGGCAGCAAAAGTGGTCGCTGTGGCACCACCAACAACTGCGGTACCATCTACTAACGTTACAGGTCTTGGAGCAGATGGAACTCTTGTTCCTGGTACTGTTCCTACTACTGACCTAACTGCCATAATCAACACGCTCCAAAAAATAAAATATTAAGGTAAGATACCAATTTATCGCAAAAATCTAAAAAAAATTTCAGTCCCCATTTAAAAACTCTGCTACCATTTCCAGTTATGAAAATCACGGTATCTTCAATGTCCACCGGCACAGCAAACACCCTCATTCATACTGCATATTCGTACCCTGGCTTCATCTGGCTAGATAGCTCCGATCACCTCCAATCCTCCCGCCGATGGAGCATCATTGGCATCGATCCCCTTAAAGTAGTAACCACCTGGAAAGAATGGCAGTCCCTCACTCACGATCTCGACAAAACAAGAGGATTAACCCCACCCCCAGTGGCTGAACCTATCGAAGCTCCATTTCACACCGGAATTCTCGGGTTTTTAAGTTATGAAGTCGCCTCAAATTGGCTACCAAGTTCGCTTTTCCACACCACACCAAACTTTCCACAAATATACGGAGGACTCTATCATCAGGTCATCCTCATCGATCACGACAGAGACAAGGCCTACTACATCCAAACCCACTACCCCAACAAACCAGCCCCACTCTCGCTCCACCACCTGATCCAACAAATCACTCAAAATAATCCCCTCTCGGAAGGGGCGACAGCCGGCAGGCAGACGGAAAGAGTAAAAGGGGAAGGCCACTACACCCAAATCCAAAAACAAACCTACCTCCAAAAAATCGAAACCGCCAAATCTCACATCAAAAGTGGCAACATTTACCAGCTCAACCTCTCACATCAGATGACAAGCCTACTTTCAGAATCACCATTTAATATCTACCTAAAACTCCGAACTCAATGCCCAGTGCCGTATGCGGCTTATATCAACACAGGTACCCATCACATCTTGTCTGCATCCCCCGAAACTCTCTTCAAAACTGATGGAAACATCATCACCACCCGCCCCATCAAAGGTACTATCAAACGTGGCGACACTCCAGGCCAAGATCAGCAAAACCAGCAAACACTTCTAGCATCCGCCAAAGATGCTGCCGAGCTCATGATGATCACCGACCTCGAGCGAAATGACCTAGGAAAAATTTGCAGCTTCGGATCTGTCCAAGTCCCTCAAATTAAAACCCTAGAAACGTATCCCAATCTCCATCACCTAGTCTCCACCATTACCGGAACCTTACTCCCCAATACCTCCTGTACGGACATCCTCCAAGCCCTTTTCCCCGGCGGATCCATCACCGGTGCCCCCAAACAGCGCGCCATGGACATCATCCACGACCTCGAATCCACCCCCCGTCACATCTACACCGGCAGCATCGGTTACTACGACATCACCCAAAAATCCGAATTCAACATCGCCATCCGCACCATGTACACCATCGGAAATACCCTCCACTTCCACTCTGGCGGTGGCATCGTCGCCGATTCCAATCCCAATGACGAATGGGAAGAAACGCTCACCAAAGTCTCCCCCTTAATCAACACTCTCACAAAAAATGAGAATCCAGATTCCCAATGTCCTTGAGTGACGGCAGCACCATTGCATTAAATAGAAAGGCAGTGTACGAAGTCGTAGGGGTTACCTCAAAAAAACTTATTTGCTAAAATACCCCCCCATGTCTAAACCATATCCACACTGTCTCTACAATTTAACCCTCACTCAAGTTGACGATCTCAAATTTCCGACACAAGACTACGGTATGCTCTATGGCTACGGCGTCTTTGAAACCCTCAAAATCACCAAATCAAAACCCATGTTTTTAAAAGAACACATCGACCGAATGGAATACGGTACCGGCATTTTAGAAATCCCATTTCCATTTCGATATCCCGAAATCGAAGATGCAATCAAAATCCTCATCCAAAAAAATAACATCCAAGACGCCATACTCAATCTCTACATCACGCCCGGTGACCGAGAAGTTGGCGAAACCAAAATGACATTTGCCACACCATTGTTTCTCGCATTCATCCGCCCGCTCCCAAGACCCATCCCCGAAGAAGGTATTTCACTCGCTCTCAGAGAAGAATCTTTCAAACGCAACCGAATTGACCAACTCAAAACCATGTCCTACATCAAAAATATATTCGAAAAACGCTTCGCCGAACCCTTCGATGACGTCCTACTCTACAGCAGCGAACAGGAAATATTAGAAACTCCTGTCTGTAATGTGTTTCTCGTGAAAGAAAATCAAATCCTCACCCCAAAATCCCCCGATATCCTCATTGGCATTACCCGAAATTTCCTGATCAATAATCAACCCTATTTCGGGTATCCCATTATCGAAACCAAACTCTCCATCGCGGACCTCACCGAAACCGACGAAATCTTCCTCACCAGCTCCATCAGAGGAATTATCCCCATCGATACTCTCGAAGGGATTCCAGGTCTTTCATCCGGCCCAGTATCCCACGAGATTCAAGTGAAATATAACCGCTATATCGAGTCATTCTGCTAACCTCTCAGTGGCAATGGTCACTCAAGAATTTTGCTCAAAACACCAGTCTATTCGGATGAAAATCGCAGGGCTCAATTGGAACCAAGCCCGAATGATCGAAGATAAAGTGCCATTCTCAATCCGAAATGGCCCCTTATTTGCCAACCGTTTAGCCCATGTCTATCAAGCCTGTGTCCAGGATCTTGCGCCCACAAGCAAGGGCTTCCACGTGGCAGAGTGGGGGGCTGGCTTAGGGTTACTCTCTTTTCATTTTCTACAGCAATTACAAAAACTCAACTCGGAACTCTACCAAAAAACTCATCTCCACGTCACCGACAGCTCACCCGAAATCATCACCACTATTCAAAATTCAGGTCTATTTGAGGCTCACCGTCAGCACGTCACCGTTGAA
>CAZZBY010000156.1:0-3064 GCA_964652635.1 uncultured Candidatus Marinamargulisbacteria bacterium
TACCAAATAACGGGTATCCGGTATAAAGGGCCAAATGGGGAGATTAATTTAATTAAATATAAATACAACAATAGTAATTTATTAACTGCGGTCCAATTGAATGACTTGCCTGAAAAGAAATATGAATACCAAAGGTTTGATAATTTAGTAAAAAAATGGCGATTTTATCTTTCTTCTGGCCAATTCATAGGAGTTGAGTATGATTATCCTCCACCCTTACTAGTAACAAATGTACCGATCTTTTCCCATGATTATGGTGGGACGATAGATCAATATGACGGGATAATTTTAAAAAAAATGATTGATCCTAAAGGCTCGATTTGTGAATATGTCTATACCACTTTGTTCCAACATGGCGAAAACTCCAGGCTACTCCATACCAAGATCGACATAGATCGGCCTATAGTCATCGAAAAGAGAGTGTATGAGAGTAGCACGGATACAAATCCAAAAAGATGGCAGCTAAAATACAACGGCCAAAATGATAAGCTAAAAAATGACTTTCAATGGTATAAGCCCATTGGAGCAGAAACTGATAAGATGAGAGCCTATTATGCTAAAAAAGTAGAAATCGACGCTCCCAGCGAAATTGAAGATTCAGAATACCTGTTTGAAGACGGGAAATTGATCAAAAAGACGGTTGGAAATACTGTGGAAGAATCAATATGGGATCATTCAATGATGCGAAAGACCAAAGAGACCCTCAAAGTAGAAGGAGAAATCCGCAGTCAAATAGAATACTCCAATTTCAACAACTACAATAATCCCACAGAAATCATTCGGTACAAAGGGATAACCCCCTACCAAAAACAAAGCATCGAGTTTGCTGCAGACCCTCTCCTGGCCGAAAAAAACATCACGGAAAAAGTCAAGAAAAACAAAGTAAGCTCCCTCATTGATTCAAGCAAAGTAACGGAAGAAGAAATGGAGTACACCCCAACAGGCAAGCTTAAGACGCATTACAAGGTAGTAGGAAGCAGAAAAACAGCCCTCAAGGAATACGAATACGATTCATCAGGCCGGGTCACCTTAGAAAAAACACTCTTGCCCGAAAGTTGGCTTGAGACGAGGTACCGGTACGAACTTGTGGGGAATACCTACGTTGTTACCCAAGAGTGGGCAAACAAAAAAACTCAAGTGATCTATGAACTCAATACGGGACTCCCAATCAAATCTATAGATATCAATGGATTTGAAACGACGATGAGTTACGATGCAATTGGACGCTTGATCAGCACAACATTTCAGGATAATACCCAAGAGCAAAGGACTTACAACAATAACCTAAAAGAAAGTAGCGTCACATATTTAGGTCTCAGCGTGATCACCAAGACTGATAATTTTGGCCGAGTGATTGAACAGGACGGCCCTGGAAACTCAGGAGATCAAAAGATTGAGTACTATTTTTCAAATAGCCCTAAAAAGAAATACCGCAAGAAAGATGGGGGCTATATCGTGGCGGCGGAATACACGTATGACCAAAAACTAAGACCTCTCACTGAAGCCATTCCATTTTGGGGTACAACGCGATTTGTCTATAATGATGGTAGCAAAACAACCGTGGTAACCGATCCCTCAGGGCGAAGCACCACGAAAGTGGGCAATGAAATGGGACAACTACTCACCAGTACATTTAGTGGGGACAACAGCGAAACAAGCTATGATTATGACGGGATGGGTAAAGTGATCCGCATCACAGATGCCAAAGGGATTAAGCATGACACGGAGTTTAACGGTCAAAGTCAGCCAATAACAACGTATTATCCCTACAATATTGGCAGGAAAAGCAAGCAAAGCGACACGATCTATTATGACAACGGCACCATTCGTCAGATTAAGATCTATGCAAAAGATGAGAGTCAAACCCAGGACTATAAGTATCGCTACGATGGTGAAGGTCGGATCACATCAGTCCTCATCAATGATGAAGAAGTGGAGCATCGGTACTATGACGAAAGCAGCCAAGAGAACGGACTAGGAAAACTCACAAGAATCACGAATGGCGATACAGAAATTCGGTATGACTATGACGAATTAGGACGAGTGAAAAGAGAAACGACCACAATTTTAGCCCTCAAGACGAGCTATTCAATCCAAACCACTTACGATGAGCGAAAGCGAGTAAAAGAGCTGATCTACAGCGATGGCAAAAAGGTAAGTTATGACTATGATAGCCTCGATCGAGTAAGCAAAATCTACTATGACAATAAGCTTGTAAGCGATTACCAATATACGATCAATGGCAAGGTAGACCTGATGAAGTACGGAAACGACCTCATCATCGATTACACCTATGACAGCAATAGAGACAGCCTGATCACCAAGATCGAAGCAAAAAACATGTCAAATCCCACAAGGCCAGAGGTCATTTACCAAGAAACCTATGGCTACGATTTAATCGGAAATATCCGGCAAATCACCCTGCCACATCCGATGACAGGAACAGAGGGAGAAAAGAGCTATCAGTACAATGGCAAGGACGAACTAAAGCAAGTTGATCTGAGAGTCGGCACCAGCACATACAGCAAATTTAAAGAGTACGACTACGATATGAACCAAAATATCATCAAGTACAGTATTCCTGGCCCACAAAACTCAAGCTACAAACTCATCCGAGAAATCGACACAGAAACGGATCGAGTCTTAAGCCAAAGCAGGCCGAATGGGGGGGAAACGGAGCTCAAATACGACGCTAATGGAAATATCGTTGAAGTGTCTTATTTAAATCCATCTAAGCAAAAAGAAAGTGCACGACAATATATCTACAATCCCCAAAACCAACTGATCGAGGTCAAGCAGGTGAACTACATTAACAATCTCGCTACTACTCAAACCTTGGCCAAATACGCTTACCGCCCCGATGGATTAAGGAGTTACAGCGAAACCAATGACAATGGCCAAAAGACCATCAAGTATTACTATTACGACGGGGCGGGCCACACCATTGGCGAAGGCTTAACGAGGTACCAAAACGCGGCCAAGGCGATTTTTCACAGCGTGCGCTATATCTATAACAACAACGAAAAGATCGCAATGGTAAGGCCAAAGGAGCTCAATGATCCAA
>CAZZBY010000157.1:0-3054 GCA_964652635.1 uncultured Candidatus Marinamargulisbacteria bacterium
GTGAGCAAAAAGCAGCGTTGCCATCCGAGAGTCCACTTTTAGATAAAGTTGGGATGATTTTAACTCGATGTATATTTCATTTTGAATACAAAAGATTGTCTTCGCTTGGTCAGGTCTTGAAAGGTCAGGATTCGGCAGGTATTTGTCGTCGGATACGCTCAGAGGTGCCTTATATTGATTCTTGTAGGTCTCTTCACGATGGTGATGGAATCTTAGGCAATTCCCTTGTTTCGCTCTATCACCAATTGAGTGCTGCCCTAAAAGCAGTGGATGCCCAACTTTTGAGCAACTTAAGTCAAGAAAGACAGCAAGTGGGTTTTGTGCTGGTTAAGTATGAAATAATTGATCATCAGAACATTAAGATCATCTTTTCTGAAGGGCGGTTTGAAGGGTCGCAACGCTATCAGTTTGAGTACATGGAAGGGGGTAAGGTTAAACTAGCTGTACTGCCTATTACTACCCCCCCTATTGTGCCGCATCGCTACTTTGATACTTTAGCTCAGTGTCTGGACTGCATTAAGGCTGATGCCTCAGTTCCGAAGTCATTGATATCGACTATTTTAATTCATGAATGTTTTCGTCAAGGTCATCAGATTACTGCGCTTGATAGGGATCGATTTCAGTTTAAAGCTAAAGATTCGGATGTGCTACTTCAAGTTCGCGTGTTAAAAGATGGCCAAATTGAACGCCGTGATCAGCGAGGTGCTGTTCTTGATACTGTTACAGTCTCTGCATTTTTCACCTCTCCTATTCCTCGAGCGGAAGTTGTTAGGCGTGCAAGTGTTGTTGGTCCAGGAGTGGAAACCGCTAGGCTGCCGATAGAAAAGGACCTAGTGACTGCTTTGCGGACTATGCTAAGTGACCCCGCTCCCGATGTTAAAGAGGTTCGTTTGATTTTATCTCGTGCCGAATCCTTGTTTAGTCCGACTTTGTCTCAGGAGTCCGATGCTTTTAAGTCTCAAATCTGCCTGCTTTTTTTGATTTTGAACACTCATGGAATATCTTCTTCGGACTTAAAGAGTCAATTTAAGTTTTTGACTATTTTTATTCAAAACACTTTTTTATATCATGCTAGGCTCGATGAGGATGGCATCAAGTATATGACTTACATCTTGAACCGATTATCATCTGCTGTGCCTTATGGTAGTTGCCGTGATTTTAAATTGCCTAGGGGATTTTCCGAAAATCCGAAAGACCCATCCTTTATGAAGGCTGCGGGGTGCTTTTTTTGTAAGGTATCATATTCAGGACCCTCTACTGATCCATCCCCTACAACTTTAGACATATTTAATTATGGTGCTAAGTTAATAATTAATAACCCTACTCCGTTTTTTGATGGGATGTTAAGTAGTGCTCGAACCCGAGCTAAGGCAGCTCAATTTCCGCACTTACAGACTTATCTTGTTCGACATAGTGGGGTGTCGAGAGCGGCAGCTTTTTCTTTATTGAGTCATGTGTCAGACCTTGACCAGTGTTCCAAGGACGTCAAAGATTTGTTTGTTAACTTTGTTGCACAGGTGACGCCAGAAGATTTTGCAAATCAGGTTGGCCCAATCCTGTTGGCGAATCCGGGCATGGCTAAAGAGCTTATTACCGCCTGGTTTAATTCAGATCTTGCTAAATCAAATCCCCCCCAACTGATGATGGATCGGGCAAAGCTCCTGATCCAGTTTTGTGATGCCCATCCTCATCAATTTACTCCTGGATTTATAGATAATATTGTGGTGGATGTTTGCTTTCAACCTCTTGAGAATCCGTTTATTCTCCGTCAGGACAATCCTTTTTGTTTTGAATTGTTTGAGCATTGTTGCAATAGAGGATACGTGAGCAATCATCGTACTATTACAAGCTTTGTGTTCCAGTTTTTTGCCTCCTGTGTACACTCTCCATCTTTTTTGCAAAATACCCCGATGGTATTGCAATTGATGAGCGTTGTCTTGAAAATGCCAACTTCGCCTTCGTTGGTTGCTTCAGTTGGGGTAAATGTTGGTTATACTCTTAAGCCACTGCTTGCTCATCGCGATGCTTTGGTTGATCAGTTTAATACTCCTCCTACTCAACCACAACTTCGTGCGGCTGCATTAGCAGACTATTGTTTATCAAAGATACTCAAAATTTTTTCGATGGGCACCGGTGTAAACCCAATTCGGATCGGAGGTGATGTTTTTACTGTATTTCCTACTGCTGAACATGAGGAGCATGCTGGACTGGTTGTTCGACAACCTTCTGAGGCTAGGTTTGCGTCAGCCGAGATGCAAAGGCTTGCTGGTGATCGAGATCCTCGATATCTGGGTCAAGGGTCTTATGGCCAGGTTGTCAGAGTGTTGCAGGTTGGAGGTGGATTTGATTCCCATGGGCGTGTTAAATGTTATGCTGTTAAAGTGCCCAATCCTGCGGCTGTTCCGGTTGGTTTGCCACCTCCAGCGTCGATTGATGATAGAACCCTCGTTGCACCTCTTGGATCTGTGTTGGTGCAGGGCAGGCATTATGCTTTGATGGATATTGCAAATTCTAGTTTACATGATTTTATTATTAATCGCGCATCTACTCTCACTATTGAGCAAAAAACAGATATTTGCAGTCAACTATTTGATATTTATCACCGATTTTGGGATCGACATGGATTTCACGGTGATATTAAGCCGGCCAATATTGTGATTACACAAGAAAAGGATGGCCGATATCGTGTCCAAATTATTGATTTTGATACGGTTGATCGGAATGAGCGTTGTAGACCTGACGCAGCAGGGGTTACATTTCCCTATGCGACTCCTGCTCATGCTCTTGATATGTTTAGGGGAGAAGGGGCGCGACATTACAAGAAGGTTGAAGATTTCCATGCTTTGATGTGTGTGATGTGTGCGGTGATGTCAGGTATTCTGGATTATGGAACTCCATATCATTATCGGTTTACTCCTTACCAGTTAGCGACTGGAGCTGTACCTCTTTCTTCTGAGCTTGTTACCGGTTTATATCGTCCTATTGACTGGGAGGCACTTGGTGTTCCAGAAGGTAATCCTGTATGTCAATTGATTACTCAATATCTTAATTAAG
>CAZZBY010000158.1:0-1145 GCA_964652635.1 uncultured Candidatus Marinamargulisbacteria bacterium
TTCAGTCCAATGGTGTCTTAAATCCTGCTGTTGCACTCGGTATCGGCTCACTCTCTCTTGCGTACGTTCTCGGGCCAATCGCCGGAGGGATCATCGCTGCGTGGATCTATAAGGGTTTGGCTGAATAGAGGTTACAACCTTAGGAACTGGATCATTTGTTTTTATAAATGGCAGGCCATCCTTATGTACTCTCTAGGAGTTTGTGTCTGTGATTATTATTTCTTCCCGCCAATAAACTCCGAGCATTTCTGTCTAAGAAGGTCCGCAATAGCCGCATAGAATTGCGGTTTTGTTTTCCAGAAGTGTTCTCCCTGCGTGAGCATTTGCGTAAGTTCGTCGACGGTTTTCGATTGATGATCTATTCTTGCGGTACGGTATGTATTTCCTGTCATGCCTCCTTGCAAGCCTGTACAGAATTCACCGTAGCGCTTGAGAAGTGCCATACTATCCATGACAGTCCAGCAGCCCGCAATCCTCAAAGACTCACGAACAGTTCCGTGAATAGCGGTTTGCTTTTCTGCAACCCCAGCTTTAGCTTTCTTGTCATCCTCATCCTCAACTCTCTTTCTACTACCAAAATCCACTCTGATGATATCTGGATTATCCATATATCAATTTTAATCATTAGCTATATATTGTCAAGATCGATGGCAGGCGCGGTCCATTCGACTCGCTTTGCTCGCTCAGGATCGTTCGGAGATAATACTATTTACGATTGTTTGTAGAGAAAAAGACAATGGCAGGCCATCCTTAACGTTATCAGAACTTCATTGCCAGGAGTTCCTAGGAGTTTGTGTCCGTGAAAGCCAGTTAGGTCTTTATAAAAAAATTACTTACCCCACCCCAGGGTGGGGGTGGTTGGGTGTTTTTTCTATAAGTTCCATCTTGGTCATTTTTTACACACTTCTTTCGCAAGAATTCTGGCTGCTTTAATTTTGAGATGTTGGAGAAAAGTTTGCACCGCGTCGAGAAGTTGGTTATAGGTTGGGCAGAGCAAATCGCAGGGCTTACTGCATAGAAGTGGCGTTGCACGATATTTTCTTATAAGGTGAAATACATGCCTCGATCAAAAACACCCCCGCCCCCCCCCCCCCCCGACCCCAAAGAAACAAACTCACACCCCGCACGAGGAAACGAGACCGCTA
>CAZZBY010000158.1:1155-2995 GCA_964652635.1 uncultured Candidatus Marinamargulisbacteria bacterium
CACTGGCTGAAATCGAAAGAGCTGTTACCAAGCTTCAAAGACGCATAACAGATGTACAAGCCCTCAATCCTCAGACGGTTCCTTTCTCGGATCAATCGGTCAAAAATACGGAAACAAGCATCCAAGAAACAATCAGAGAGATATATGGTCAGAATTCTCCTGAGTTTCAAAAACACAAGCATCACGATATTTGGAGCGGCGGCATGAACATTATGGATTCAAGGGAGACAAGACAGCGACATTTTGCCGATGGCATTCCTCAGTCGATTGCAATGCTGCAAGGTCTAATCACTCGCCTACAGGAGAAAAAAATGGATTTTGCAGAAGATCCACAGAGCGTTGCAGCTGCAGCGCTCAATGGTTTAGCACTACATTCGCGACTAGCATCGATCTGTGTGGATCGTTATAGAAATGGACAGTATGAGGATGCCGTACTTAGTGCATCTAAGTCACTAGTGAACTTCGTAAAAGAGAAAACAGGACGTGATGATCTAGATGGTGCCAACCTAATGAGGACGGTTTTCTCACCGAATAGTCCCGTTCTTGCTTTCAATGATCTCTCTGACCAGACGGATAAAGACGAACAGGAAGGTATGATGTACCTCTACCTCGGTGTTGTCCTTGGTCTTCGGAATCCCACTGCGCATGCATTCCCAGTTATTTCGCCAGATCGTGCATTGGAATACATTGCACTGGTGAATCTGCTCATGAGCCGTCTAGAGGAAACAACTCTACGTTATCCCTGAGAAAGGAGTCCCTTTCTTGAGATCATACGCCACAAAAGAAAAAATCCCGCTTGGTTCCATCGGAGTTGAGGCTCAAATTGTGAGTATTGTCAGGTATATTGGTTGTGTGTGTCTTGAACGTATCAAGTCTTCAGGCAAAATTTTTTACCTATATCTCAAAGATACAGCCATTGAGTTGCACGCAATTTTTTCGATTACATCAATCATTGTAAGCGTCATAGCCATTCGGTCACTATTTGACCCTTTTTATCCTTCGATTGCTTATTGGATAAACATTTTATTAACCACCTTTTCGATATTCGCAGCCCTCGGCTTTTTTGCAGATTTTTTTCCGAATAGAAAAACAACTTACGCGCATGCCTGGAAAAAAGCATCGGTAGGCGGTCTGATAATGCTCGTAATTGCCTGCATTGGCCTTATGTCTGACTGTGATAGTAATGGATTGCGTAACTATGTCGAAGTAGCAAATGGACTTAACCCCTTTGTTCAAGACACAAAGCCAAATCGTGACCCCACAAAAATGTCATACTTAGTTGATGGATGCGTGATTGGATGGTTAAGGAGGGGTAAAGAGCTAGATTATTCCAATCTTCCATCAGACGGAGATGGGGATGGCTGTTTTGATGAAGTCGAAGCGGAATACGGATCACAATTTAATGACAACCACTTACCTTCAAATATTATTACTGATTTTGCAGATCCAGCTACGGCATCGATAAAAGGAATGATTGGGAATAAGGTTCTTGAGTTGAAGGTTGGTAGTGGAGGGAAATTAACAAGTTCTCATAATTTCCCAGATTTCGTTTGGAATAGATTTCGATTTAATGACGGAAGAAAGATTGAGGTCTATGACTTGGTGGTTGATCTTGAAACACCAGATAATTTTGTAAAATCTTTCTCAGTCAAATGTGGTGAAGAGGTCGAAGAACAATCGAATAGAGTCGGCTGTCCACTTGGTGCAGATTTATTGGCACAGATGGTAAGGATGATCCTTGAACATAATTCGCTTACCGCAAAAGCTCATTGGCAGGTAAGCATTGGAGAGGAGAAATTATTTCAGTCTTCGCCACCAAATAGCTATTTTGACGTTACAC
>CAZZBY010000159.1:0-2985 GCA_964652635.1 uncultured Candidatus Marinamargulisbacteria bacterium
CGATGCTGCCTGGTTTGACGACACATGGAAATACAGACGAGCAATCGAAATTTCAGCTCATACATCTGCTGAGACTAACGTCTATCTTAATTTAACTGGAAGTAATGACATTGATACTTCAGATCTCTCAAAATTTCAAAATGACTGTGGGGATCTGCGGTTCACGGATAAAGCCGGCAAGCTTCTCAAATATTATTTAGTTTCAGGTTGTACGACAACAGACACCGTTGTTCATGTATTGTTAGACGTATTTCCAGCAGGCGCCCAGACATTTTATTATTATTTCGGAAATCCTACGGCTCCAAATGGCACACAGGCCTCTGATTTTACGACCGCCGCATCAGGAGTCACATTTGGAACTCTCGGAAGTGAGGAGACAACTCCTGGTCCTATCCTCTACTGGAGGCTTGATGAGACTTCGGGAAGTACTGCCAATGATTCAGGTCCAAATGGACTACATGGCACCCTCAATAGCACACCCACGATCAAAACAGAAGATTTTTGTGTTTCTGGAAAATGTATTTATTTTGATGGCTCAAATAATGAAAATGTTGCACGTGGCGACTATCCACTTCTTGATTTTATTGCAGCCGACAGTTTCACGATTTCCGCGTGGGTAAAACATAGCGGTGCGATTTCCTCAAACCCTGATTATATTCTCACAAAAGCCCAAGCAGGTTACACAGGTTACAAACTTTATATGGACGCCTCTGGTGATTTTTGTTTTGACGTCTCAGATACTTCAAATACAGACACTGCATGTACATCGGCTGTAGATTTTGATGATGATAAATGGCACTTTGTCCAAGGAGTGAAAATAGGAACAACTTCAATTACTCTCTTTGTAGATGGCAAACAAAGAGCCCAAGATTCATCAATTGTTGCAACAGGTTCACTTGCAAATACTGGGACATTCTACGCAGGGGTTGATTTAGATGGCACCTCGAATGAATGGTTAGGATTTATAGATGAGGTAAAAGTATACAAATACGCACGTTCCGCGACACAAATTCAAGCTGATTTTTCATCACGAAGTACCCAAGAAGGCACAGGCTCAACACTAGGTCAATCAACACAAAATATAGAAAACGCCCTTTCAAACGGCCTAGTTGGGTATTGGCCAATGGATGAAGCATCTGCAAATACTTGTACAGGTGGTGCAAATGATAATTGTGATAAATCAGGCAATGGGAATGATGGCGCATGGAGTGGGAATGCTACTGCAGGTGCGGGAAGGTTTGGTAATGCAGTCGCTCTTGATGGAACAAGTGATTATCTTAACATTGGTGCCATTAGCACCTATGATATGGCAGATAGTGATGCTTTTACAATATCTGCCTGGGTATACCGAACCGCTACAACTCAAGATGGTGAGATTGTTTCTAAAAGAACTTCTGGAAATAGTAAAGGGTACACTATATATCAATTCAGCACTGCCAATGATGGAAATACTTGTTTTTATGTCGATGATACTGATAGTGATAGTTTTACGGATTATGAAACATGCACTGCAGATAACACTACTACAACTCTTAATACATGGGTGCATATTGTTGGTGTGTTTGATAACAAAAGCACAGCCGGTTCTGCGATATATTTAAATGGTGTTAATGCAGAACATGCTGCCTATGAAACTGGAAATCCAGGATCAACTGATACAATAGATCCATCTACTACTAATTTTTGTATAGGAAGCGAGGGTGGCGTGGGAACATGTGGAACCTCAAGGGAATTTGCGGGACGTATAGATGATGTGAGGGTTTATAAACGTGCACTCTCTCCTGCTGAAGTATCACAGCTCTACAACTGGGCACCTGGACCCGTGCTTTATTGGGATTTTGAGGAAGGATCAGGTAATACTGCAAACGATAAAGGGACGGGGGGTAATAATGGTACCTGGCAAGGAACGCTTGGGAATCACTGGACGCAGGGCAAAGTAGGTAAAGCTGGCAATTTTAATAATACAAATAATTGTGTGGCCAATACAAGTGATGCCATTACAAACTTACCTAGCAGAGATTTCACTCATGTGGCTTGGGTAAAACTCAACACGATTTCTGATTTTGATACTATCTTTAACACATGGACGACAACAAATGATGGAATGCAATTATACCTTAATACTGATGGTACTTACGAAGCTTTGCTCAACGCTACAGATATAGCAACTACTGGTGCTGGGGCGGTAACAACAGGCGTATGGACTCACTTGGCTGTCACTCGGTCAGGATCATCGGTTCAAATTTATGTAAATGGTGTACCTACCGGAAGTGCGGGTTCACATGGTACTGTTCTCTCAAACCAAACTAATGTAGGAATGGGATGTTATCAAGCAAATCAACCAGGGGTAACAGATTTTATTGATGGAAAGATTGATGAGGCAAAATTCTACGATTATGCCCGCACCCGTCAACAAATCGTAGAAGATATGAACGCGGGACACCCGACTGGAGGGTCACCTATCGGATCGCAAGTACTCTACTACATGATGGATGAGGGATATGGAAGTACGATAAATAGTTTTATTACAGGAACTAACATTATTGGAACTATTACAGGAGCAAGCTGGACCAATTCAGGAAAATTTGGAAAGGCTCTTAACTTTGACGGAAGCGATGACGTGTTAACAGTGATAAACCAAAATCCTATTGATATTGATACGAATCTTGTTAATTTTTCCTTCTCCACTTGGATTTATGCAGAGACTGATGGCGAAAATGATGTTGGGCGAATTTATCAAAAAGGTACCAATACCTATCTTCGAGTTGATTCCCAAGATGGAAGTAATAATTTGGATCTTGAGGCCGGCTTTGACCGAGCGACTGATGCGAATATAAATATTGCTGATGCTTTTGTCATAAATACATGGAACCACATTGTAGTCTCATGGGATGGGACAACACTCAAGCTTTATGTAAATGGTCGGCTTCGCGGAAGCGATACGGGTTCTGGAGCGATAGCTGCGGACTCAAGTAATCTTTTAAT
>CAZZBY010000160.1:0-2962 GCA_964652635.1 uncultured Candidatus Marinamargulisbacteria bacterium
AAGCAAATCAGAGGAATGATATATCCAAGGCCTAATGCCCATCTTTGATTTTTATTAAAAAATGCGGGTGGTAATGCTGTCATGGCCAAAAACATAAATTGAGTTCCGCTCTCATTACCTAAAACACTCCCGTAGTAAAGTACGCCAATTGATGTAGTTGAAATTATTAAAAGCCCAGCCGAAATGTCCTTTTTATATTTGTTCAAAAAAATTGCTGTTGCAAATAAGCAAATTAATGGGATTACCATCAAAGCTTGTTCGATTAAGTGAAGACTAAAGAAAATTGGGATATATGGTGTACCGAGACAAATCAATACGACACTTACACGAGTAATATGTCGCTTTCTTTTTTCCTCCAGAGATAAATCAACCGCATTAGCGGACTGATTTCTAGATGATTTTATGGTGCTGAAACCCTTTTTTCGTAACCAAATAGCCTGCATACTCAGTAATATTACCTTTGAAATCAGAACTATTCAAATATCGATCAATTTCACTCTGCCAAATCCCATTGCCTGGTATCCAGGGTTGAACAATGATATCTGCAAATTTTTTATCTTCTGAGTCGCTTAATGATTTTTTTGATTGAATATAAGCAAAATAAGTGGTGTTGACGGTAGTCACAGCTAATTTGATTGCTTGTACAATTATACCTTTATCCTGTTGATAAATTTGCTTTAGATCATCTGTGCTTATGAAGGCTGCATCTATGGATACTATCTTCTCTGCCTTTGCGTATTCGAGTAAGTAAATCATCGTTAATGAGTATGATGTACTCGTAATTTCTTTTGGGAAAGAAATTACGTCATTTGCGTAAGAGACATGTAGATCGCCAGTGTCGATTAGATCTTTCATTTTCTGTTTTTCTAATTGAGTATCACTCATCGGGATGCCGTTTAATATCGCACTAAGGGCAAAACATACCTTGAGGGAAGATGTTTCTAACCGTTTTGGAGCATAACTGCTTAGAGTCAATATTTTTTCATTTAAAATATCCTCTGTTTCTTGAGCGGTAAAATCAAAGTAATCATCTAGTGTCCTGTGGAAAAAGCCTAAATTGAGATGGAGATCTCTTTTTACTGCTTCTGCTACTTTAGTGTGGATTGCTTCTGATAGTTCAATTGCAGAGCGAATTAGTGGATCTTTTGACATTCTCCATTCCTGAGGAATATCATTTTTAAATATTCGTTTAAATTGTTCGTTTTTCTCTCTGATTTTGGCGGCGGCATCCCGTTCTCCTAAGGCTTCTTTGTTGTCACCAAGATCATCATGAAAAGATAAAAAAGTTAAAAATTTTGCATACATCAGAATTAACTCTGGATCTTCAAGATGAGGAGTGGTTAACCATGCAAGCTTTGCAAAATCACCTGCTGTGGCTGTTGCAATTTGTTTTTTGCTAAACCCACTCTTACTGATCCAGTCTTTAAGTTCGGCTCTTACTTGATCAAGTCCAGTGGCACCTGATTTTGGCGTTACCGTTTGAAATTGGTTATAAAGTTCTGTAGTCACCATTAATTCGATATTTTGAAATATTAAAGTACATGGGAACGGCTTAACTAAGCTTAACTGATGTGAGATTTTTTTAAGAGTATTTAATGATTTAACATCTTCCAGCAAAATATCCTTGAGTACTGAAAAAATAATTTGACCTCTTGGCAGAAAGTATCCGTTAGTACACTTTTTGAGTCGTTGCTCAAATTGATCAGGAGAAGACATCCCATCCGGTAATGGCGAGAGGACTTTTATCAGACTGATGAAGAAAATATCTTTTAATAAAAGTTCAACTCCTTCAGCCTCTAAAGTCTCTTTAAGTTGGCAAAAAGATTGAATAATTTCTCTTTCGATACTCCCTTTCAATTTTAGTTGAAGTAATATTTTTTGAAAAAATAAATCTTTGTCCAGCTCTACTACTCCAGGAGTGGATTCTCTATATCCAGCTATTCTTCTTGTAATTTCTGGGGTAGTTGCTGTGGTTTCGTCATCTAAAAAGTCTGACGAAGAAATAATTTTATATATCATTGTGATGCTGCATTATAGTTTAGTTATTTTTCATAGTTATGTTGATATCAGGAGAGTATCGACTAAAATTTGAAAAAAATTCGTGTATGAAAAATTTCTGTTTTTCTGTATCAATTAGGGTGTCCCTGCCAGGGTGGATTCTACAAAACCCCAAGCCAGGAGTAAAGCTCCCTGTGTCAAGTAGATTTGTGAAAATGGTAACGTGTTTGATATATTTTGAGTATGAATTACTTTTTTGGTTTTTTGGTTTTGTTTTGTGTCACTTTTGGGGCGGTGCCTAGTGAGGCCTTGGGGTCTCGGGTGTCGTTGGATGCGAAGCCTGCACCTAGGAAAGTGGTGAAGCCTCGGCCTGCTGAGAAGGCGATGGTGGCTAAGTCTCAGCCGGTGGTAGATGCATCTCGTGTGGGAGTGGCTGTGGTGCAGCCTGTGGCAATAGTGGCTGCGACGCCTACTCCATCGCCTGCGGTGTCGGGGACTGTGCGGTTGGCGCTTTTGAGAGAGCTTGACTTGGCAAGGCAGAGTATTCAGGATGATAAGCATGCGGTTGCATTATCGACATTGCAGCATTTGTCAGATCGGTTGAGGGCGATTCAGGGAGATGTGATTGAGTCGTTTTTTCCGGATAATTTTCAGACTTTGACTCGGCAGGAGCGGCCGTCTTTGGAGTATGTGTCGGATCGGTTTGGGGTTATTTTTTCGAGGCGGTATGCTAATTCGAGTGGGCAGTATTTAGATGTGTCGGTAGTGCATTTAGACAGTTCGGTGCAGGAATATTGGGATATTGTGAAAAATCCGAAGCTTGCGTCTCATTTGGATACGGCGAAGGTGGTTGAAATCCAGGATGAGTATCGGGGATTGGAGAAAGTGAATCTGACGCTGAATACGGTTGAGCGAAATATTGTGCTGAGTAATAGTTTGATGGTGAATATCATTGCCGGCGGTA
>CAZZBY010000161.1:0-2910 GCA_964652635.1 uncultured Candidatus Marinamargulisbacteria bacterium
GTTTTGGGGATACCATCATCGAAGCCAAAACGGAGACGGATGACACCGCATTCTCGGTCAGTAAGTTCACCGATGAGAAAGTTGAGCTCTTGTTTAAGGGCAGATTGGGAGAGTCTTTCTTCAGGGATGGATTGACGCTCGTCTTCTACAAAATCGCCGAGAACGCCGAATTCGTCGCCGATGGGGGTCTCAAGGGAGAGGGGGCTTTGGGAGATTTTGAGGATCTCTTTGACTTTGTCTAGAGATATTCCGCTGGCTTCGGAGATTTCCTTTTCGCTGGGTTTTCGGTGAAGTTGCTGGATGAGTTGCCGTGATACTTTTCGGATGCGGTTAATCGTTTCAACCATGTGGACAGGAATGCGGATGGTACGTGCTTGGTCAGCGATGGCGCGGGTGATTGCTTGGCGTATCCACCAGGTGGCGTATGTGCTAAATCGATAGCCTTTGAGGTAGTCGAACTTTTCGACTGCCCGGATGAGGCCAATATTACCTTCTTGGATGAGATCTAAAAAGAGAATGCCTCTACCTGTGTATTTTTTAGCGATACTCACGACCAATCGTAGGTTGGCGAGGACGAGTTTGTTTTTGGCGACTTCGCTACCCTCTGTCATTTCTTTGGAAAGGATGTACTCTTCACTTTTACTTAAAAGCTCTACTTTTCCGATTTCTTTGAGGTACATTTTGACGGCGTCTTCCGAGCCAATCTCGTCTTTTTGGGCGAGCAATTGGTCGAGTTCAGCGATTTGTTTTCGATCACTGTCTTCGGTGTCTTCAAGCTCTAAAAGCGGATCTTCAACTTCTTCGGTGATTAGAAATAATGGGACCTCTTCGGCCAGTTCGACTTCATATTCAGCTGTTTGCATATTCACTTTTCCCCTCTCTTATTCTGCTTGGATCAGCGCTTGAAGCTCCTGTAACAAAATAGTGACTTCGTCGTCTTTCCCGTCCAGCTCTAATTGTTTAATGGTAGTCTTTAAGATATTGATTCGTTCGCTTATTTCTTGATGCTGTAGCGCATCGAGATTTCCTTGCCATTTATCGTGTGGGGATAACCCTTCTTGCTCTCCCCATACCAAGACCCGCGCTAGTTGGTCATGCACGACTTTTTGATCAATTTCGTCTAATAGTTGCCGATTTAAGCGGTCAGTTTTACTCATTTTTTCTACCAATGGTTGGTATTTTGAAAACTGACTTATTTCTAGTTGAGTTAATAACTGTTTTCGGATCGTAAGATCGGTGGCCATTAAGTAAACTAGGACTTCTTCAGCTTTTTCGTATTTGCTTTTTTTATTGATTGTTGAAAGGTGTAAACGTTGGCGCACATTATAACTATTTTTTTGTAATTTCGCTACGATAATTTCAGAGTCAATTTTGAGCTGCAAAGCAATCCATTTAATATAGTGTTTTCGGAGGATTACTTCCTTTTCTGAGTGCAGGATTGGCAGTAATTCTTCAATAATTTTTGGGATATTGTCGATGTTGTTTGGATTTGAATTTTGGATAAGTCGATGGTATTTAAATTCAATCATTGATATCGGGGTGTCAATGAGTTTTTGAAAAGCTTCTGCTCCTTTTGATATCAGGAGATCGGCGGGGTCTTTGTCTTCGCATTGGAGAATTTTGACATTGAGTTCGGCTTCTTTGAGGATGGGATAGCTTTTGTCGATGGCTTGTTGGCCTGCAGTGTCGCTGTCAAGGGCAAGGATGGTATCGTCTGTATACCGTTTGAGGAGGCGGGCTTGGTCGATGGTGAGGGCGGTTCCCATGCAAGCGATGGTATTTTTAAAGCCAAATTGATGGGCAGTGATGACGTCCATATATCCTTCGACAATGATGGCGATCCCTGCGTCTTTAATGGCTTTTTTGGCCTGATCTAATCCGTAAATGAGGCGACGTTTGTTAAAGAGGGGTGATTCCTCTGAGTTAATGTATTTGGGTATGTCTTTGTTGGTGTCAATGATACGGCCGCCAAAGCCAACAGTGCGGCTATGATGATCGATAATGGGAAATGTGATGCGGCCTTTCATCCTCGACATCCATTGATTATCTGCGGTATGGATGAGGATGCCGGTTTTAGAGAATAAATGGGGAGAAAATTGCTGATTTTTAAGGAACTCTGTCACAGAATACTCGCTAGGGCAGAAGCCTAGGTGAAACTGTTTGAGGGTGTCATCGGTGAGCCCGCGAGAGATAAGGTAGCGGTAGGCGGCTGTGCTGGGAGTGAGCATTTTTTTAAATTCCTGCCGAAGTTGATACAAGATATTTTTGAGGTCTTCAGTGTCTTTGGTATCTTGGAGAGTTTTGTGGCTGGTTTGGGTATCATCTTCGATGATTTCAATTCCTTTTTTAGCCGCAATATGCCGAATGGCTTCGTGGAATGACAAATGGTCAATTTTCATGACAAAGGAAATATGATCTCCGGATTCATGGCATCCAAAGCAGTGGAAAATTCCTTTATCTTGGCTGACTGTAAAGGATGGGGTTTTTTCGTTATGAAATGGGCAAAGCCCGATATGGTTTCGGCCACGTTGCTTTAGCGGGATATAGTCGGAAATGATTCTAACGATATCGTGACAGTTACGAACTTCTTCGATGGTTTTTTGTGAAATCATGAGTGAGGGTGAGTATAGCAAGTTTTGGTGTAAAATGGTGGAATATTAATCTCAGTAACGAACCCTAGATTACAGGGAATCTCCACACATCGGTATATATCATGGGAAACGCAGTGCAGTGAATGCGCTTGTTGCCCAGTTCAACCAAAGCACTTTACGCTCAAAGTAGTCAAGATAAATCACCAAATCTAATGAGATATCCCACCCTATTCATTAGGGTAAGTTGCCACATCTACCGGCAATACAAGCCTTTGGCACCCTCAAACGCCGGTTTTTCATGACCCGATTTCGATATATC
>CAZZBY010000162.1:0-2865 GCA_964652635.1 uncultured Candidatus Marinamargulisbacteria bacterium
AAGGCCGAGGTCTGCAAAACCTCTACCCCCAGTTCGAATCTGGGCGCCGCCTCCAGAGTAAAAAAAACCAGATGATGTCAGAACTTGATTTTCTCTTTATTGTTTTACTCTCTGGGGGATATATATCCGCTGACCTATTTGATTGTCCTCGGTGGGTCTTTGTTTTGTTCATCATTGGGGTTGTTGTTGGAGTAAAGCGATTTTACTCGGAGCCTTCTCTATCTGAGGTTCCTCATAATGTCCAGGATACTGGGATTCCAGTTTCTATTTTTGAAGGTTTAGAGGGTAGCGGTGCTTTTGCCACTGGGCTTCATGAAATTGAAGACAAATATCATAAAGAACTCCAGATGGCGAAAAATGTCCAACAAGGGTTGTTGTCTGTTGAAATTCCATCTATCGACGGTATTGAGCTTGCGATGGCCTGTATCCCCGCTGAAAATGTTGGAGGGGATTTTTATACTTTGGTCAGCCGAGATCGAGTGGCACCTTCTACTCAAGGTCATGCGTTGCCAGGTGTCACTCAATATTTAGATACTCGCTTTCACCAATTGGGAATTGCCATTGGTGATGTGGCTGGACATGGAATTGCTTCAGCCTTAGTTATGGCCTTAACTTCTGGGATTTTGCGTGAACTTGGAGCTAACTTAAGCTCTCCGGCTGAAATTTTAAGGCAAGCAAATCGTGTTATTTGTAAATTTATTTCTAATTCAGAAGTTCCATATGTGACTGCTTTTTTTGGAGTTTTAAATATTGAAACCCGCCGATTTTTATATACTAAGGCTGGTCATCATCCTTGTGTATTAATTAGGGGCGACGAAAGTCATCAGTTTTTAGAAACCGATGGTGTATTTTTGGGGATGTTTTCGGATGAAATTTACGAAGAAAAAGAGATTCAGCTTTTTCCTGGAGATCGATTGTTGTTTTATACTGATGGGTTACTCGAAGTTAAAAATTCTAACTCTGAAATGTTGGGAACTGACGGCCTTGTTCAGATTTTTAAGGATACCTACTTTCTCTCTCCAGCAGATGCTAAGACGATTATTTTAGAGCGAATTTCCGAGTTTTCTAATCAGATTCCAATGGATGACGATCGAACTTTGGTGATTTTGCATATTTGCGATGATTCGACATCCTCTCAGCTTCAATTCTGAGCTGGTTATCTGTGACCAACGAAGTGGGTGGTCGGATTTGGATGCACTGTCTTTTTTGGATGACACTGAATATCATCGGCTAGGCAGTTTTAACTCTTCTGATGCGGCCCAGCAATTTTTAGCGGCTCGGTATTTTTTAAAACGAATTTTAGGCGATGCTTTATCTCTGCCTCCCTCCTCCCTGTCTTTTGCCTATACGGACTCTGGGAAACCGTTTTTGTCTCAATCCCCAGATATCCAGTTTAATATCAGTCATGCCCAGGATTTGATTGCGGTGGTTTTATCTTTTGGCTATGAGGTGGGGGTGGATATTGAGTTTCAACGCCCCGTAACCTCTGTAGAGGCTCTTTCAGCCCGTTTCTTTTCTCCCACTGAGCAGACTTTTTTAAAAAATCTACCTTCAGAGTGTAGGTCTGATGCGTTTTTTTATTTATGGACGCGTAAGGAAGCCTTTTTAAAAACACTTGGGGGTGGTCTCTCGATGGGTCTTCATTTGTTTGATGTCGATGGAAGTCCGGTGCCTGAGCCAGAGTTTCGTCGTCTTTTGTTGGGATCAACGCTTCCTGGGGTTACTGCGGATGAGTATGAGCTTGAATGTATTACAGATCGTTTACCTTCCGGATATTTTGGTGCTGTTGGAGTCAGACTACTCTCACTCTCAATGGACAGTCGGACGAATCCCCTCATCATCTAATAACCGATAAATCGTCGATCGGTCAACGTTGAAGAATTGAGCAGTGGCTGTGATATTTCCTTGGAATGCGTCAATTGTGCGGCGCATGATGGCTTTTTGTACAGGAATGTCATTTTTCTTGAGGGTTGTATAATCCATTAATAAACGAGTTAAACATTGTTTTGGGAAATTTTGGATAGTAATTTCATCTTCTTTTTTAAGTAAAAAGACAAGAACTTCTGCAAATTGATATAGCTCCCGGATATTGCCTTTCCATGGGGCCATTTTGAGTAAATTGATGAGTGATTTTGAGATTTTTTTTGCGGGTATTTTGTATTTTTTTGTGTGATATGTAATAAATTTTATTAAAAATAGTTCAAAATCCTCGGGGCGATCTCTGAGAGCGGGAAGTTGTATTTCGATCCCTTTAATTCGATAGTATAGATCTTGCCTAAATTTACCGTCGTTAATTTCAGCCTCAATATTGGTATTGGTGGCGGCGATTAGTCTTACGTTAATGGAGATGGGGGTGCAACTCCCGATGCGTTCGATCTTTTTTTCCTGGAGTACCCGTAATAGCTTTACTTGGAGATGAATGGGCATTGTGCTGATTTCATCTAAAAAAATAGTTCCTCCATTAGCCGCTTCAAATTTACCAATTCGTTTTTGTACGGCATCGGTAAATGCTCCAACTTCGTGCCCAAACAGCTCAGATTCGATGAGGGTTTCGGGGATGGCACCGCAATTGATGGCAATAAATGGCGAATTTTGTGCTCCTGAGTGATCGTGAATGTATCTGGATAACACTTCTTTTCCAACGCCGGTTTCGCCTGTAATTAGGATACTAATGTCTCTGGCGGGGGCAATTTCTTTGGCTACTTCAAAGGCCATTTTTGCTTGGAGATTTTTTCCTATGATACAGGTTTCATTTTCAGACTTTCGATTTGTATCTTGAATGAACTGAGGCTCTGTCCTTGACGACATGACGGCAATATCAATGGCTTCATAGAGTTCCTTTAAATCGCGACCTTTTACCACATA
>CAZZBY010000163.1:0-2864 GCA_964652635.1 uncultured Candidatus Marinamargulisbacteria bacterium
ACTCTAAAATCGCTGAGTTTTTTTCCTCGTTTGTGGCTTGATCTGGTAATGTTTTTAGGATTTCAATTCGGTCTTTTGGCGGGAGGAGGGCGACTAAGTCGACCCCTGGTGTTGATGCGTTGGCTAAAATATAAGAATAAATGGCTTGATTTCGGCCGCCTTCAATCATGCCATCTTCGACTGATTTGTAGTAGGAACTATAAAATTTACGCTCGAGAGATTGGGCATGACATTGGATGGACACCCCGATGAAAATAGCCAGGATAATGGCGATTTTTTTATACGGCATCTCGTTCTTTAAGCCTTACCTTGAGTTTTTCTAAGATTTTCATGTGTATTCGGCAGATTGAGCTTCTGGAAATCCCCAAATGTTCAGCAATTTCTTTTTGCTTCATGTCATGAATGTAAAACATTTCGATAATGCGTTGCTCTTCTTGATCTAACTTTCGAATTTCCTCCCAGAGGACGTCTTGTTTTTGGTCGATATGCTCGATTTCTGGATTTTTAGTTCCTTCGCTTTCAGAAGCGACTTCCATGCTATCGAGAGACATCAGGCACATCACTGCAGAATTGGTGATGAGTCGATTGACATACCCTTCGGGGTTGCCTTGCGAGGTATCGAAGTCATCTAAAGCGGCTTCAGCGAAATCAGCGATTTGCTCCTGGCTTTTTTTTCGGTATTCCTGATAGTCGTTGGGGTTTCGGTAACGCCACTCGATCCGGATTTGGTCAAACATTTCGCCTCGGATTCGGTAGTAGGCATAGGTTTTAAATTGAGATCCTTTGTCGGTCCTATAATTACGAAATGCTTTGATTAATCCTTCGACGCCCCAAGCCACTAAATCGTTAAAATCCATTCCAGGAGGCACTTTCCCGCTGGCAATGATGTTGGCTGCTAACGCCTCTATCATGGGCATATGATCTTTCATGAATTCGTCGGTCAACTCGGTGGGAAGTTTTCGACTCATCGCTTCTTGGCGTTTTAACCCTTCAATATCTACTTGCTGCTTATTATTCATAATTTCCTATCGGTTTTGATACGTCTATATTAATGGCTTGTCTGCGATTTTTGAATTGTTGTGTCATTCTTAATAAATCTTTTTGAGCTAGTTTTTTTGATAATTCTTTAGACATTATTTTATTGTTAAATGAATAGTCCGAGGCCATTGATACTAGGCCAGAATCTTCATCTTCGGAAGCATTCTCCTCTTCCCTTTCCTCTTTATTCATTTGAAGGATCGGGTCATCTTCTAGCAGTGTTTTTAAAAACATGCTTTCGATAATGTGCGCTTGGATTGCGGTTATTTTTTGTTCGTCTGTCATCTTTTGGAGATTTCGATCTTCTTGCTGGTCAATGAGGTTATCCATATTATCCATCATCATACCACTTATCATATTATCAAAGGCGATGCCTTTATACGCTAAACCGATGATAAAAATCAAGACCAGCGTTAGTATTTTCATCATAATAGCACTAACTCTCCAATTAATGCGCCGGACTCTTGTAAGGCCTGGATAATTGAAATGAGATCTTTTGGCGTGGCCCCTACTTCGTTGAGTGCGTTGACTAGGCCTGTGAGCGTGGCGGCGGGATTGAGCACCACCAATGGGCTTTGGGGCTCATCTACTTGAAGTGGGAGCTCTGCGGGTTGATTTTGTCCGCCGATACCAGCTGTTGCGCCTTGATTGGAAATTCTGATGGAGATATTTCCCTGTGTGAGTGCGGCTGGGAATAATCGTACCATCTCTCCGATCACGACGGTTCCGGTACGGGCATTCATGACGATTTTGGATGAGGCATCCGGAATGACGGGAATGTCTTGTAACTTTGCAATAGTATCTACTAGATCTGCAGATTGAAGATCGGCTAATGGGATTTTGATGGTATTGGCATCAATGGCTCTCGCGCCTGGGAATCCATTATCTTGAATGGCCTTGGCAGTTCGGGATACGGTGATGAAATTTCGATTGTTGAGGACAATGGTAATGTTGTGTTGATCTTCGAATGTGACAGGAACTTCAACTTCGACAATTCCCCCATCAGGGATACGGCCTACGGTAGTTTGATTACGCTGATAACTGGCAACGTCACTAGACTCTGAAAATCCGCCGACGATGACAGGGCCTTGGGCCAGTGCATAAGTTTTGAGATTGGGGCCTTTAAGCTCGGTAGGAAGAAGTTGGCCTCCCACTAATGTCTGACTATCCCCGATGGCTGAAACCGTTACGGGTATTTTTTGACCTTTTTTGATGAAAGGAGGCAGGGTGGCGGATACCATGACCGAGGCTACATTCCTGGAGCCTAGGTTACCAGATAATGGGACGCCTAACTTTCCTAACATATTGGCGAGAGAGGCCTCTGTAAATCCGGCGTTTTTGCTATCACCGGTATTACGTAATCCGACCACTAGCCCGTATCCGATGAGGCGGTTTTCTCTGGCCTCGACGATATTGGCTAAATCTTTGAGCCGGACTTCCATTTGTGAGATCGCACTTAACTCCTGTCCCATGAGGCAGGTAGGTATCATGGCCAATATGAGTAGACTTATCATCAGTGTTAATTTTGTATATTTCATTAGAATAACCATCCAAATACTCTGGTGAGCAGCCCTGGGCTTTGCTTTTGGTTGACGACACCAGCCCCGATAATGGATACCTCCGCTTTTGCAAGTTGGTAGGAATAGACTGTGTTTCGTGGTGAAATATCTTGGGGTCTGACAATCCCTGAAATACGGATGGTTTGGACTTCGTTATTCACTTTGACGTGATGCTCTCCCAGAATGAAGATATTGCCTGAATCTAATATTTCGGTGACAACGGCAGTAATGACGGCTCTGACTTGGCTCCTTCGGGTGGTTTGACCT
>CAZZBY010000164.1:0-2818 GCA_964652635.1 uncultured Candidatus Marinamargulisbacteria bacterium
GCTGATCCACCAGCCCCAGTTTCAAATAATCCTCCTCCATTCATTAAAGGGACGATGGACAGCATTTTGGCACTGGTGCCGAGTTCTAAAATGGGGAAGAGGTCAGTATTATAATCTCGTAATACATTGCCCGTCACCGAAATAGTATCTAGGCCTTGCCGGAGTCTTTTAAGGGTGTGGCGTGTTGCATCGACTAATGACATGACTTGAATTTCGGTACCGGTCGTATCCATTTTTGATAAACAGTCAGTCACTTTTTTAATCAATTCTTGATCATGGGGTCGTTTGGGGTCTAGCCAAAATATGGCAGGCGTTTTGCTGATTCTGGACCGGTTGATGGCGAGTTTAACCCAATCTTGGATGGGGGCGTCTTTCACTTGGCACATGCGCCAGATATCTCCTTTTTCGACATCATGGGACAAAAGTGTGGCTCCTTGAATATCGACGATTCGGATTTGTCCGTTGCCTATGGCTTGGAAGGTTTTGTCATGGGAGCCATACTCCTCCGCTTTTTGAGCCATGAGGCCGACATTTGGGACACTGCCCATGGTAGTGGGGTCGAAGGCACCATTTTTTTTGCAGTCTTCGATCACGACTTCGTAGACTTTCGCATAGGTTTGATCGGGAATGACGGCTTTGGTGTCATGAAGCTGGCCATCTGGCCCCCACATTTTACCTGACTCTCGGATCATGGCGGGCATTGAAGCGTCAACGATGATGTCACTTGGGACATGGAAATTGGTAATCCCTAGGTCAGAATTGACCATTGCTATACGAGGACCGGACTGTAGACAGGTATCAATGTCGGATAAAATTTCGCTTTTTTTAGGGTCTGATAAGGTGGATATTTTGGTTTTCATATCCTCTAAGCCAGTCGCTGGAGTGAGGCCTAGCGTTGTAAATACGTCTTGGTGTTTTTGAAACACGGGTTTGAAATAGGCTCGAATGGCCTCTCCAAAGATTAATGGATCGGATACTTTCATCATTGTCGCTTTCAGATGAAGTGAAAATAATATACCTTCGGCTTTTGCCTTGGAGATTTCCGCTTCATAAAATGCACTCAGTGCCTTAATGCTCATATAGCTTGCGTCGATAATCTCTCCTTTTTCGAGAGAAAAGTTAGGTTTTAAAACTGTAATTTCTCCAGATGGGGAGCAAAATTCAATGCGTACGGTGGTTTCTTGAGACAAAGTCATTGAAATCTCGTTTTGATAAAATCCGCCTTGAGTCATATGTGCTACATGGGTTTTAGATTCCGGTGACCATTTTCCCATTCTGTGAGGATGTTGTTTGGCATAATTTTTAACAGCCCTTGGTGCGCGCCGGTCTGAATTACCTTCTCTTAATACAGGATTAACCGCACTTCCTAGTACTTTAGTGTACTTGGCTTTAATTTCCTTCTCAGCGTCTGAAGTAGGAGTTTGGGGGTAATCTGGGACGGCATAGCCTTGGCCTTGTAATTCGGTAATGGCGGCTTTGAGCTGCGCTACTGATGCGCTGATATTTGGCAATTTGATGATATTGGCGTCTGGAGATTGGGCGATTTCCCCTAAAAACGCCAGTGCATCAGGCTGGTCGTTAAATGCGGCTAATATTCTTCCAGATAATGAAATATCCTGGGTTTCGATCGAAATTCCGGTCTGATCTGTGAACCACTTTAGAATGGATAATAGTGAATATGTTGCAAGCGCAGGAGACTCATCGACACGTGTGTAATAAATGGTGGCCATGGATTTGGGTTCCTTTGATATTTTTTCCGTATCATAATATTTTTTTGGTGGGGAGACTAGATCATGATTTGGACTATTTTTTTGATGGCGGTTTGGGAGGAAGTGGTGGCAATTTCGGTTTGCCATTGGGTTTGTACTCTAGTTGTGCGGTATTTGGCCCTTTTATACTGCTTACATGCTTCCTTAATAACCATACTTGTTGAAGTCCGCTTAAAAAATGAGCGATGCTTCCTCCTGGTAAAAACCCTAGTACGGCTAGTGTCGCCGAATTTTCTGGAGTTTGGAGTTTCTCAAGTACCATGGATATCTTCTCTAATACTGTTTTTTGGCTTTTTTGATCTGTATGAATGGGCTTCCCGTCTTTGCCGACTACGACTATGTGCTTCGGTGGCCGATAAGCTCGATATACTTGATGAGCAAGTTCGACTGCCCCACGTGCGACACTTCCGCCTGCTCCTGCAATGGGAGGAAGTGCAGCGATATCGGCAGCCAAGTTGAAAGCACTAAATGAAATTTCTATTTTTGCATCTCTGTGAGTGAGTGTTTGTTGAAGATAGTCTGCAAATGCTTTGATAAATTGCTCTTGAATTTTTTGAGGGATTTTTAATAGAGGCGAGTCAATACCTAACTGTTTGAGAATGGATGTAAAATTTTCTTTGATGATCGCGATCATATCCTCCTCCGCAATCCTTGCAAGTTCTTCTCGAGACTCACCAGGTTGAATTCGAGCATTACTCTTTTTTGCTTCTTCAAGTAAAATTCGGCCTAGGAGAACTTCTAATGCTTTTAATTTTCCTACATAGTACTTGAGCTCCTGGATGTTTTTCGTGACATTATTAAACGCATTTAATGCATTGGCGAAGCGATATCCTTCTCCCCAATAGCTTCGTGATATTTGAGACATTACTTTGTACATATAGCTTCCTAATGGTTAATTTAGCCTGTCGTATTATATTTAGACTGACCTCTTAAGGTTTCGACTATTTTAACAAAAAAATTTCACAGCCCTCTTGAAACCTAATTGACACATCATCGACCCCCCTTTATCGTGTATCCATGCGCGGAAAGGTGTCCGAGTGGTTTAAGGA
>CAZZBY010000165.1:0-2806 GCA_964652635.1 uncultured Candidatus Marinamargulisbacteria bacterium
GGTTATCAAGCATGGAATATTGAAACGGGAAAAGCAATTACTCTTGATACAGTCAAAGACGCCTCTCTTGCATCGATTACAACGCTTAGATGAAAGTTTTTTTCGAGCTCGTTTTGATCGACTTACTCCTAGAGAAAAAGAATACTTACAGGCAATATCTGAACTTAGTAGTCATCGTTCTGGAAGAATTGCAGATCGATTGGGCGTTACAAGTCAACGTATTGTGCCTATTCGAAATAGTCTTATTAAAAAAGGGATGATTTATAGCCCATCTTATGGCTATACAGAGTTTACAGTCCCTCTACTTGGAGACTTTATGAAACGGGCTATGCAAAAGCCTAACTAATTCATTAGAAATATAGCAAAAAGTTGCTATACGAGCATACCCCACTTACAACGCTCTTCCTAAAAGTAGGCTAATGTCTTCTTGATTAAGCTACGTTTTAAGCCTGACAAAGCGTCCTCTTCCCCTTCATATCCCCCAACAAAGCCCTCATATTCACCAACTCTACTTCCGGCAACTCGGCTTTTGCGATTAATTGCTCGATCTCGGTTATTTTTTGATCGAGGGATATAAACTGACTTTGATCTCTTATCATTGTGCCTGTAACGTAGCGTGGCTCCATATATCTAATGATGTGCTCTGACTTTGGATTGGGATGGATGGCTAGGTAAGCGCGGTTAAAAAGTTGGACGAGGTAGCGGTCCTTTTGTGTTTTTTTTCCGGACCAGATTCGGGTGATGATGGTGTCGTACGAGTTGGGGTCTCGCATGAGTTGGGCGATAGCGGAATTAAGGATGTTGATGCGATCGAAGCCAAGTTGGTGGATTTGGTATTCAATATCCCAGTTCCTTTCAGTTAATTTGAAATAATTTTCTAGGGTCATCTCTTTGATGATGGGGGTACGAGCGGCTTGATTTACGATGTTTGCGAAGTACCTTTCTTCTTGGTCATTCAGAGGCTCTAAGCGAAACATATGTTTGTTGTCGTTGATGTATTTCATTGCTCCTAATAGTTGATCTTGGGTTGGGGACTCTGAAAGTTGATCAAATGCTTCTAAGTCCAACATCAGCTTAGACTTTCCTTGAATTTCGAGCCCTAGCCAGTATCGGTATTGAAAATGAGTTAGCTCATCGTCTTCTGCTTTGGGAAAATGTCTGACTTTTTGTTTTCCCAATATGACATGATTATATTTATAGACAGCACTTGGGATATCAATTGGAGAAAATTTAGCGAGAGCTTGTCCAACTCGATTTTGAATTTCTTTGACGAGTTTGATTAGTAGTAGGACATCTTCTTCAGCATTATGGGATTGGGTGCCTGTCAGGACTCCGAAGGCTCGGGCTGTTGCTTCTAGCGTGAAGGAATAGTATGGGAGATTTTGATTATTGAGTTGGATAGCCCAGGGATAGGCCTCTTCAAAGTCAAATGCGATGGCTTGGATCCAATGGAGGACGTCGATATTGTGGAGTTTTCCTTTGAAATAGGGGTTGAGTCCGTAGCGAATCAGTGTATTTCTTAAAAACTGGAGGTCAAATTGGTTGCTATTGAATCCGATGAGAGGGGCTTCTCCATAGGTGACGATTATTTTTTCGAGTTGGGTATAGAGGTATCTCGCTGTTTCGTATTCGGTTTTCCCGTGCTGATTAAGCTCATCAATATTGAGATGGTTGGTGAGAATGGCCCCGGGGTCTGCGATTTGGGTGCGGTTGAGTTTGACCATGCCTTTCCAGGTATCGGTAGGGTTTAATTGGTCGTCGGTCACAATGAAGGCATAGGATAAAATTTGGCCTAAAAAATCGCTGGTAGACGTCTCGAAGTCATAAAAAATATTCATAAGGCCAATTTACTATAGAAAAAAAATAACTTAAAGTTATTATGGCGTGTCCCCGTAGCTCAGTTGGATAGAGCGTTTGATTCCTAATCCAAAGGTCGCTGGTTCAAATCCGGCCGGGGACACCATATTTCTCGTTTAAATCAGAGTTATTGTACTCGTCATCTATGATCTTCTGTTCCGTTTCTGTTCCTGAATCTGGCACTTATACTCTGGCCGTTTAGCGTGGTATATTCAGTGTTCTATTTTTCTCATTTGAGGGGTGTTGAATGGCTTACAAACTTTTGAGTGGGGATTCTTTTTCTGGCAGTGCTACGCCCTTTACACTAATGCTTTCAAAGATTTTGTCAGAATTGGGCCGTAGAAAAGTGGAACTGATTAATCGCTTGTTTTCACCTGATGATTCTGAGTCTGCTCAAGAAAAGTAAACTAAGGTGAATACCTTCCTGTTAGCTGTTAAAGAAGGGAAGGTTGACCCTCAGAATCTTACTGGGTATCAAAAAAAATTATATGACTTATGTGTCTCTCAAAAAAAACACGAAGATGGGCTTGCCCACTACAAAGACGGTATGAAGCAATATGCCGATAACCCCCTAGCTATTTGGTATTACTTTGTGGCCAATAGCATTATCGATCATGATCTTATGACTCAAATTGTCGATCTTTATGAGAAATGCCCCTCACAAATTGGCAGTGTTTTGGCTGCAAAAACATATCTGAAACAATGCAACTTTAAGGATGATAGCGACCCTAATGTGGATGGGGATAATCCTGTTTATGCCTCATTTAAGCACTCTGCAGAAAGTCTCAAAAAGGAAGATCTTACGATTGAATCCGTTTTGGGTCATATGGCCCTATTGCCCGACTATATCCAGGAGTTGTACTCCCAAGCTGGTAGTGTGAGTCATTTATATTCTCCTCAATTTTGGCGACAACAATCCCGTGAGGATATTGCAAAAACTCTTGAAGTG
>CAZZBY010000166.1:0-2805 GCA_964652635.1 uncultured Candidatus Marinamargulisbacteria bacterium
ATAATCAATCCAGAGATCAAGCGATGCCGATCCTCCACCAACTGTTGAATAATTTTAGCCGAAATATAATACGGGATATTGGCCACCAGCTTCACTCTAGGAGCCGTCACCTGAGAAAACCCCGTCTTCAAAAAATCACCTAATACATAGCAAACAGTCTCAATATCTTGCAATCGCTCCCGAGTTTCAGCCAAAAACCGCTCATCGATTTCAATAATGGCCAAGGACTTTGCCTCCTCCGCCAACCGACGAGACAACCAGCCTTCGCCACAGCCAATTTCCACAACATCATCCAATGTGCCAATCTCAGCATACCGAATAATCTTATCGATAATATTTTTGTCTTTAATAAACACCTGACCTAAGTGTTTTTTGGTGAAATGTTTCATAAGACCCCAAAAGGTGAAAAATAATTGTAAAAATGTATATGACTATCATATACTAAAGACAATGATACAAGAGACATTAGAGAACTGTATAGGGTTTGAGTGGGACAAAGGAAATTTAAAAAAAAATTGGATTAAACACAAAGTAAGTCAATCAGAATGTGAACAATTATTTTTTAATCACCCATTAATTGTTGAAGAAGACCAAAAACATTCAGAAACAGAAAATCGATATCTTGCACTAGGCATCACTAATTTTGGACGAAGGTTATTCATCTCATTGACAGTCCGAAATAATAAAATAAGGATCATTTCAGCAAGGCCAATGCATCCAAAGGAGAGAAGTTTATATGAAAAAAGAAATTCCTAAATTCAAAAATGAAGCCGAAGAATCCAAATTTTGGGCCACTCATGATTCCAGTGACTATGTCGATTGGGAAAAAGCACCAAAAGTAGTATTCAAAAAACTAAAACCTACCACAAAAAACATATCCATTCGACTTCCAATGGGACTCATTGAAGAACTCAAATATCTTGCAAACAAAAAAGACGTCCCTTACCAGTCTCTTTGAAAAATTTACCTATCAGACAGAAGCACAAAAGAACGATGCGTCGAACCATCTCAGCCGCCAATCGAGCCGCCGCAGTAAACGACGCCGGATTCGCCTTATCCTGATACGCAATATCATAAGCCGTCCCATGATCAGGAGATGTTCGCACAAAGGGAAGCCCAATTGTGACATTCACCGCCTCATGAAATCCAATTAATTTTACCGGAATCAGTCCCTGGTCATGATACAACGAAATCACCATATCAAACTCTCCCTGAGACGCCCGGTAATACAATGTATCTGCGGGATAAGGCCCCAATATATCCACTCCACTTTCACGCATTTTAGCAACAAAAGGGATTAAAATTCGCCGCTCTTCCGTCCCAAACATCCCCTCTTCGCCTGCGTGAGGATTAAAGCCAGCCAATGCAATTTTAGGCAACTTAATTCCAAGCTGACTACAAAACAATACCGCATGATCCAAAGTATCCGTTAATCGCTCAATCGTCAGCATCGACGACACCGACAATAACGGAACATGCACTGTCGCAAGCACCGTCTTAAGCCGAGGTGTATAAAACCCCATCGTCACCCGAGTAACCCCCGATAATTTTTGAAAATACGTCGTATGCCCCGTATAAGGCAATCCCGCCAATTTAAGCGAATATTTAGAAATTGGTGCAGTCACAATTGCATGCACCATCTTGGCCCCCACCAACCGAACAGCTTCTTCAATAGCCATCGCCGCATGCAATCCATTTTGGGCATCATCTCGACCAAGTACTGGCACATAATCGTCATCGCCTAAACATAAATGATACATTTTGCCCACTTCAAATTTTGTTGTTACCCCGCCAATCTGACGCAATTGAACAACATCAGAGGACATCCCCAAGCACCGAAACGGCCAAATTGGCCCAATAATCAAGGGCACCACCCCCATCTCGACAATTTCAGTCAACGACTTAACAATAATCTCAGGTCCAATCCCCCCCGGATCTCCACAAGTCAATGCCAATACTTTCATAGGATACCTCCTAGCAGACTTGAATCTGCCCGACCCCGTCTAAACCAGCCACCTTTCTAAAAAAAATATGCTGAACCAACGGTGTCGATCGATACACCACAGTAAAATGAATTGCATCCCGACTACGTACCAATGATTTATCCACTACATGCAACGAAAAGCCACGTAAAAGCGAGTTTAAATCCTCTAATAATTCCGCCGAATCCAACTCCATCGTCAGTGTATATACCTCAGATTGAGGTCGCTCACGCTCAATTCCAGATAATCCCAACATTGTCACCAAAAATAAGCCAGAGATAATCCAAGCCTCAGTAAACAAGGTCAGACCAATCAAAATCCCGGTAACAGTAGCCACAAAAATCCCAAGTGCTTCTGAAATTCCAAAATCCACAAACCGGCGTCGGTATAACACCACTCCCGCAAACACAATCGTCGCAAACAATAATTGAGACAAAATCCATCCCGGCTGAGCAATCGCCGACAACAAAAAAGCCACCCGAGTCAACGTCATTGACACTGTCGTCATCAAAATCGAAATCAAAACGCCTGGCAACACTCCGCGATAAGACGACGGGAGCCCAACAAGCACACCAAACAGGATAGAAACAGTAAGTAAAAATAATAACGCCATGATCGCTCATTATACCCGAACTTGAAGTAAAAAATACTTGCAAGTATTCTCTTACAAACTACAGAAAATAAAAGCACGCTCGGAGGCATATAATGACAGCCGATTCCCCCCAATTTCCACGACCTTTTTCATCCCAAATGGTAGACGGTGCCGATCGTGCCGCATCCCGCGCCATGTTACGAGCCGTTGGATTTAACGACGACGACTTTA
>CAZZBY010000167.1:0-2773 GCA_964652635.1 uncultured Candidatus Marinamargulisbacteria bacterium
GAAGAAATCGAAGGGGAAGCATTAGCAACCCTAGTCGTCAATAAAATCCGTGGCACCATCCAAGCTGTGGCCATCAAAGCCCCAGGATTTGGTGATCGACGCAAAGCCATGTTAGAAGACATCGCAATACTCACCGGCGCTGAAATGATTTCCGAAGAAAAGGGAATGACTCTAGAAAACGCAACTATTCAACAGTTAGGGCAAGCATCTAAAGTCAAAGCCGACAAAGACAATACGACCATCGTCCAAGGCAAAGGTAAGTCTTCTGCAATCAAAGGTCGAATTGCTGAAATCAAACGAGAAATCGAAAACACCGAATCGTCCTACGACAAGGAAAAACTCCAAGAGCGTTTAGCCAAACTATCCGGCGGTGTGGCCGTGATTAAAGTGGGAGCTTCCACCGAAACCGAGCTTAAAGAGAAAAAGTACCGAGTCGAAGACGCCCTCTCCGCAACCCGAGCAGCGGTTGAAGAAGGGATTGTCCCTGGTGGCGGCGTGGCGTTAATCAACCTCATTCCAGCACTAGACAAAGAAATCGAAAAAGCAGAAGGCGATGTCAAGGTCGGAATGAAAATCGTCCGGCAAGCCCTAGAGATGCCTCTTCGTCGAATCGCATCTAACAGTGATCTAGAACCATCCGTTGTTGTCGAAAGACTCAAGCACGAAAAACCAGGTGTCGGCTTCAATGCTCGTACTGGCGAATACGTCGACATGGTCAAAGCCGGCGTCGTCGATCCCGTCAAAGTCACACGTTTCGCACTCCAACACGCAGCGTCAGTGGTCAGTCTACTGCTCACTACCAACGTTCTGATCGCCGACATCCCAGAAGAAAAGCCAGCTTCTCCAATGGGTGGCCACGATATGGGCGGCATGGGTGGCATGGGCGGATTCTAATCCTCTAATTTCCCTGCCGAAACAAAAAAAGGCTGTCCGAAAGGATGGCCTTTTTTGTTTAATAGCTCAGAGTAAAGTTGTCATCTCCACACGGAGCAAAACGCACCCATCATGTGCATCGTGTAGACCCCACGTCAGACCAGTGGGTAAAGCGGTATATCCAAAAAATTCCCCTTCTAGGAAGGGGTGGCACGCACAAGCGTGACGGGGTGGTCAAGTAGATGTCACACAGCACAAACACCCCGTCACCCCTACGCTGAAGCTACGGCGCACCACCCCTCTCAAAGAGGGGAATTCCGTCCATGCCAAAACTCTAACCCTTAAAAAATCTAAGCCTCTCTTAATCGAGATAAATGATTCGTTACCGTCTACCCATTTGACAAACCCCTCCCTCAAAGATAAAATCCACAGACCTCTAATGAGACTGAGTCTTAGTACTCAAAAAAGAAAAAACAACACAAAGGGAGCCACTATTAATGAAATCAAAACTAATGCTGAGTCTAGCGATCTTGACCATGGTGACTGCATCCACGATTTGGTCAGACGATGCCATTTCTACCCAAATTGAAAGCCTAAAAACGCAACTCAAACTCCAATCCGAACAACTTCAAAAACTTGAAAATCAAAGTCACTCAGTAAATCGAAACAACAGGACCACCATCGGAGGCTACGGCGAAATGGTCTACACCGCATATCGGCATAATTCGAGTCAAAATCAAGCCGATCTAAAACGATTTGTGATCTTTCTAGGCCATCAGTTTAATGACCAATTAAGCTTTAATAGCGAAGTGGACTGGGAACATGCGATCACCAGTGCAGATGATAGTGGCGCAACCGAAATCGAAATGGCCTATCTAACCTATCAACATTCCCCAAAGCTAGCAATTAAAACTGGCTTATTTTTAATGCCATTCGGATTTCTCAACCAATCTCATGAACCTCCAGTGTTTTATGGGGTAAAACGAAACGAAGTCGAAACTCGAATCATCCCAACGACATGGAGAGAAGGGGGGATTGCCCTTTCTGGTAACACCAACATCGGCCTAAACTGGGAAGTGGGGATTACAACTGGATTTGACCTCGCCAAATTTGACGACAATGCCAAACCCCTCCATGCTAGCCACCAGGAACTCCAATTGGCCAAAGCAAATGATCTTTCCTACTACGGCGCAGCCAACTACAAAAAAAGTGGATTAACTGCCGGAAGTGCCATTTTTATGGGGAATTCGCTTCACTCTAATGCCGACTATAAAGCGGACGATACCCTCCCTAATTTTGCAGGGTTAGATGGGAAAATCGTCTTGTGGGACCTTCATGCTCGATACCAAAAACATGGATGGGACATTCAAGCCATCTATGCGCAAGGCAGTATCGATGATGCACGTGAAATCAATACCATCATTGACGCATATAACATTGCGAATACACAGGATAGACCCTCCGTCCCTAGCGAATTTTATGGATGGTTAGTGCAAGGGGCCTATCAAGTATGGCATAAAGGTGAGATGTCACTCACTCCATTTGTGCGGATTGAGCAATTTAATACCCAATCCAAAATGCCCAATGGATTTATGTCTGACTCTGAAAATCGAGATCGAGTGCTCACCGTAGGAGTGTCATTTAAACCTCATAATGAGGTTGTCGTAAAAGCAGACTATCAAAAATACGAAGACAATACCGCAAACGACCGCTTTAACCTAGGTATCGGATACATGTTCTAGGCTACTTGCGCCGCCCAGACCAAATATGCCAGATAATGATCACTGGCATCAATGCCCCCACTAGGCAATGAATGATATGACTCCATTGCCTAGTGGTTTCTCCGCCCGCATAGTAAAGACTATATCCCGTCACAATCAGGATAAGACAGCTCGAAATC
>CAZZBY010000168.1:0-2770 GCA_964652635.1 uncultured Candidatus Marinamargulisbacteria bacterium
TTTATCTCATTCTGGGAAGCAATGTTACTGCACCAAGGATACGAAACCTGTACAGGATGGATCTCCCTTCCAGAGAATTTTATATGGTCAACATCTGAAACCGTTGGGGAAGTTAAGTTAGAAACAGGGCCAATTCCACCAGATACTCATTCATGGATAATTACCCAAGATAATGTAAAGCTTTATTTTCCCCACTCAACTTATGAGGATGGCCAATTTAAAGATCATCTCGGATTTTTCCAAGAGATAGACCCCGGAAATATCTTTGTAACAGACGATAGCTTAAGCCCAGCTTTTCTCCGTTTTTTAAGTTCACGAGGATTCCCCATTTATCCGATGCCTCACTTTCCTGAGATATCTTCCACAAGCCACAAATCTCGTCAGTATACATTTTATATAAACCCCAGAGAATCACTGCAAGGGTTATTAACTGACCCTAGTGGAACCCCAACAGACTTTAGAAGAGTACTTATGGATGCAGAAGCTCAAGTAAGGATAGGGGGAAGCATAACGCAACCAATGGCACCCGAATTAATAAAAAGTGCATTATTAGGTTCAGCACTAATTCCAGGCCACAAAATCCCAATAAATGCCCATGTAGCTATCCAAGATCCATCTAAAACCCCACGTCAAAAGAAGGACATATCATTATGTCAGGATCATGATATTAAACAGGTAAAAGCAGCATTACAGGAACACCCTTTAATTGTAGTATTAGGACCTCCGGGTGCAGGTAAAACACGACTAGCAAAACTCTTAGCACAAGAAAGAAGTACCGTTTTTGTAGGAGCAGATCAAATAGATGCATGGCTTAATTGTGAGGATGACAACGCATTATTAATTATTGATGAATTTAACCGAGAAAGAGATGCCCATAGCGAACTTATCGGCATGCTCAACACCCCCTCCTGTATCGTGCGACATGGCCACATCTATGACATGACACAAAATCGTAAGCGAGTGATGTTAATTGGAAATCCAGAAACTCAAGAGGGTCGAGTTGAAACATCGATCGAACAAAATGGTGCAGTAGTATTTAAGTGCATCGCAATGAGTCCAATAGAAATGATCACGCTTTCAGACATAGAAGATCCAGATCACACCATCGAAAAATGGATGACTGAATTTCAGAAAAATTACCCAGAGTATCCATTTTCAATAAGAGATGTACTTCATATTCAAGCCGTAGCCACAATGGATGGAATACCGTTTTGCGAGGCCGCAGCTCGCGAGTTAAGATATTTCACTGATGTTCTTCCACCTCAGGAAGGATCAGTCCACGAGACAATCCGAGCAAGGCTCACTCATCATATTGAGTTACGTCAGAAGTCAAGCATTGGAGTGCCTAAACTTGGACTAATTTTTGAAGGCCCCTCAGCAATTGGAAAAACAACCGTAAGTCGACAAGTATTAGAATCGATGGGAATGACTGTAGAAAACATTAAAGTAGGCGCGTCTCTGACCGAGATTAAACACCAGATTCTATCCGCAGCAATGGAAGGCAGGTGGATATTGATTGATGAAATAAATGCAGTTTTACCTCTGATCCATCAAGCACTCACCGAAGGGTTAGCATCATTACAAATGATTCACCCTAATTTTGGAATAGTAGGAACCCAAAACCCATCAGAAAAATTTAAAGGCAGAACCAGTCTCCCACAAGATATTTTATCTCGTCTCACAATAGTACGGCTTCCTGAGGCAACAGAAAGTGACATCCATGCAATCATTCAAGGGCATCATTCAGAGATCTCTCATGAAGATCTCCTATATTGGGCAAATGCTTATTTTGAAGCCAAACAGGCCAATCCAACGGTAACCCCAAGGGAATTATTAGAATGTATCGCTCAAGCCAACACAATGGGGTTAGATGATTTCACAAGCTTACCCGATATATTCCCAATGGACACAATGGGCGCAGACGATTTTTTAGGGTCAAGCACGGCGTGATGCAGACGAAAGAACCGCATCATAGCGATCAATGGCCCTTAGTAATCAAGTGTAATAGTGAAGATAGGAAAATGGATAAATTGAAGAATGTCCATCACTCCAACTTACCCCAATCGCATATCGGCCAATTGCTTTTAAAGCCAAAGGCTCAATATCAACAGCCACAGTTTCCGGCTTAAGAAGTGCTTCACCAGTAAACTCATTAACACAGTGAGCACACTGGCACTTTAAGCGCAGTTCACGAGGAGAAATCAACAGAGGAGTCTCTCCCTCCGATTTAGTAAGCTCAAGACCTTTTCCAGGCTCAAATAAAAGCAATGGATACTGAGCCCCTTGCCCCGACACCTTCTCTACCGAAGCAATAGTCTCCAAAGCAAGTTGTCGGTATCGCCGAGAAATTTCATGATTAGGATAATTCACCACAAAAGGGATACCTTCATCTCCACAGACTGACAAAAGTGGATGAATCGGCATCTCAAGGCTAAAGTGCATCGAAACCTCTTTTCGAATTAACTCCAAAAATCCAGATCCAAAAATAAAATGTTTTTTCTCACAGCCATCACAAACAAAGTACTGTTCATTTTCAACAACACCTAAAATCGGAACATTCAGCTGCTCAAACATCCGTATTCCCTTCATCACATCATCCACACTCACCTTTTGCGGAGTCGTGACAACAACAGCCCCCGATAATGGGAGCATTTGTGTCAATGTCAACTGAATATCCCCCGTTCCAGGAGGCATATCCACAATTAAAAAATCCAAAGCCCCCCATTCAGTCCCTGAAATCAACTGATTCACAACCTGAGAAACCATTGGC
>CAZZBY010000169.1:0-2767 GCA_964652635.1 uncultured Candidatus Marinamargulisbacteria bacterium
ATCAGTATTTGAACCCGAAATTGAGTGAGATTTTTGATTTTTTTGAGGCCTTATCTGACTATTTGAGGGATGGGCAAATTGTGATTTTAAGGAGTACGCTTTATCCAAAGACAACGGAGAAAATTTGGAGATTTTTGAAGCGGAAAGGGATTGAGTGTGAAGTGACGTTTTGCCCGGAACGCATTTCAGAAGGATATGCGCTTGAGGAATTATCCCAGCTTCCGCAGTTGATTTCGGGGTTTTCGGATGAAGCGACTTGCGCTGTGAATGACTTGTTTTTGACGTTGGCACCAGAGACAATTGTGGTGTCGCCTTTGGAAGCGGAGCTTGCGAAATTGTTTACAAATGCATATCGGTATATTCAGTTTTCGATTCCGAATCAGTTTTACATGTTGGCCAATACCTTTGGTGCGGATTATCAAAAAATTCATCAGGCTATGGTGCACAATTACCCAAGGACAGCGGGATTGAAGTCTCCGGGGTTTGTGGCGGGGCCGTGTTTATTTAAGGATACGATGCAGTTGTCAGCTTTTATGAATAATACGTTTTTTTTGGGCCATAGTGCCATGTTGATTAATGAGGGAATGCCTAACTTTATGGTCACTCAGTTAAAGGAAAAAATGACCCTGGAGTCCGCCACAGTGGGTGTGTTAGGGATGGCGTTTAAGGCTGAAAGTGATGACCCTCGAGAGTCGTTGTCGTATAAGTTGAAAAAAATATTAGAAACCGAAGCTTTGGATGTGTATTGTTCGGATGAGTATATTCAAGATGATCGGTTTGTGATGGCTGAACGCTTGATTGAATTGTGTGATGTGGTGATTATTGGGGCACCGCATCACCGGTATCGACAGCTGGACTACCGAGGTAAATATGTGGTGGATATTTGGGGATATCTTCCCGTCAAGGATTGTTAATGAAAATTTTAGTGACTGGTGCAAAAGGATTTATTGCGGGATATGTGGTGGAGGCACTGCTTTCCAGTGGATGGGATGTTGTTGGGATTGATAATCTGTCAAAATATGGTCTGGTTGAAAAAAGCTATGATCATCATCCTCGGTATCGGTTTGTCCAGGGGGATGCTAAAGAGACGGAGTTGATGAAGTCCCTTTTGGTGGATTGTGACCACTTTTTGGCCTGTGCAGCGATGATTGGTGGCATTAGTTATTTTCATGAATTTGCCTATGATTTGATTGCTGAAAATGAGCGGATTACCGCATCGTCATTTGATGCAGCGATTTGGGCGTTTCAACATCACATCTTGCAAAAAATCACGGTACTTTCGTCGTCGATGGTATATGAAAATGCGGTGATATTTCCGACGCCGGAAGGCCATCAGCGGGAAGTTTCGCCACCATTTTCAACTTATGGATTTCAAAAACTTGCAACAGAATATTTTGCACAAGGTGCTTGGGAACAGTATCAGTTGCCTTATACGATTTTGAGGCCATTTAATTGTGTGGGAGTTGGGGAGAAGCGGGCTAAAACAGATAAGGAGATTTTGTCTGGAAATGTCAAGTTGGCCTTGAGCCATGTGGTGCCGGATTTGGTTCAGAAGGTGTTGAAGGGGCAAAATCCGCTTCATATTTTGGGGGACGGTGGGCAGATTAGACATTACACGTATGGCGGGGACTTGGCGGAGGGGATTCGGATTGCGATTGAACACCCCGCTGCGCTGAATAATGACTTTAATTTATCGACTGCGACATCGACGACAGTACTGGAATTGGCGGAGCATATTTGGACAAAAATTAACCCTACCCTGCCCTTTCAGTATGTCTGTGATACTCCATTTGAATATGATGTTCAGCGTCGTGTTCCGAATGTTGATAAGGCAGAAACCGTCTTGGGATTTGAGGCAAAAACATCGCTTAATACTGCACTTGATGAAATTATCCCATGGGTAGCGGAGCAAATTCGGTTGGGGCAATTGTAAGTAGTATGGGCGATGCGATGCTGGATATTGTCATTCCTGTGTATCATGAAGGCAAAACGGTGCTTCAGACGGTTGCCGTGATTTTAGAGCATGTGAAGACACCATTTCGAGCTCGGTTGGTGTATGATTCCCCTACTGATACTACGGTTGAAGTGATGCAGCGGTATTTACAGGATCATCCTGAAAGTCCATTTGAACTTTATCAAAATGCCTATGGGCATGGTGCGCTGAATGCAATTAAAACAGGATTAGAAGCAGCGACACATGAGTATGTGTTGGTGACGATGGCTGATTTGTCAGATGACATGCGCGATGTAGATACGATGGTGGCCTGTATGGCGGCAGGTGCGGATGTGGTGTGTGGGTCTCGGTACATGCCTGGCGGTAATCAGTTGGGGGGCGGAATTGTTAAAAAGTCGATTTCACGTTTTGCCAGTATGTCGCTGAGGTTGATTACAGGGATTCCGACTTATGATATTACCAATAGTTTTAAATTGTATCGAAGGTCGCTTCTGCGTGAGTTGACCATTGAAAGTATTGGCGGTTTTGAAATTGGCTTGGAAATTTTGGTCAAGTCTTTTTTGAAGGGATATCGGATTGAGGAAGTCCCAACCACTTGGACGGATCGTGTGACGGGGCAATCAAATTTTAAGTTGATTCGGTGGTTGCCACATTATTTGAAGTGGTATTTGGTGGCGGTTTTTTCGGTTCGGCGACGGAGTCGTTGAGCATTTGTTTCCTCCCCCAACTTCCTCCACGGAAGAGGGTTTTAATTAGGGAAGACCTCTGCGAAACCCATCGATCAGGAGCTAACAGAAAAATCAGGAAGTTTTT
>CAZZBY010000170.1:0-2700 GCA_964652635.1 uncultured Candidatus Marinamargulisbacteria bacterium
GCCTAAGGAGCAGTTGGCGATGCGCTTACTGGCTTCTGAAAGTGGGTTGAATTTAAAACATTTGCGGACGGGGAATCTTCATGAGCATCAGTATAAAAATTTGATGCATGGATTGGGTATTTTATCGGATGCCCCGATTTATATTGATGATACTCCTGGGATTTCTCCTTTGGATTTGCGAGCTAAAACACGGAGGCTTCAGATGGAGGCCAATGTTCAGTTGATTGTGATTGACTATTTGCAATTGATGAGGTCGGCAGCGAGACGGGTAGAAAGTCGATTTCAGGAAGTGTCTGAAATTGTGCGTGAAGTGAAGGCCTTTGCTAAGGAATCTCAAATTCCGATTATTGCCTTGTCTCAGCTGAGTCGTGCGGTGGAGCAACGGACGGACAAACGCCCGATGCTCAGTGACCTGCGGGAATCTGGAGAAATTGAACAAACGGCCGATATTGTCTTATTTATTCATCGTGAAGATTACTATGAAAGTGGTGAAAAGCAACCTAACCAGGCAAGCCCGACGGACTTAATTATTGCTAAGCACCGAAATGGGCCAACGGGAGATGTTAAGTTAATGTTTCGTAAAGATGTGTCTAGATTTATGTCGGTGGACCGGCATCCTGTTCCTGTGGCACCACCTCCCCAATAACGGCGATGAAAGTGGGGTTTTGGGTATTGGTGGCATGCGTTGTGGCTTGTGGGGTTTTCTCTTTCTTGAATGCTGACGAGATTCGTTCGTCTGGGGATATTACAATTACGGGTGAAAACATTACGTATAGTCATCTCACGCAGGTGGTGATGGCAACGGATAACGTGAAATTGAAGTACAAAGATGCGGTGGCATCGACGAATACGCTTTCATTTGATGTTCAAAAAAGTCAGGTATTCTTTCCTCAACGGGTGACGGTGGGGGATGCCAGAACGACTATTTCGATGGACAACTTTTCATATGATTTTAAGACTTTAGATGGGCATGCAGATCGGTTAGATGGAAAAATTGAACGCCTTTATATTCAGAGTTCAAATATCGATTTTACGGCAAAAAGAATTAAGATGGAGGATACTCAGTTTACGACTTGTAGTTTAGAGAAGCCTCACTACTTGCTGACGGCTCGGAAATTGTATTTGTATCCTCAGTTTGGGTTTTTTGTGGCGGTGAATAATTGGTTTACTAATGAGTTAATTCCAGTTCCAATTTGGGTTCCAACTTATGTGTATGGATCACAAAAATACAGCATTTTGGCGACCCCATTGCCCATTGTCGGGTCTAATCGCCGAGAAGGCGTTTATATTAAGCATAAATTGGGATATTTTCTCAACGAAAAATCTAATGGGACTTTTGACTTTGGGACTAGTGAAAAACTAGGGATGTTGGTTGGGTTTAATAATAACTATGTCGTATCAGATCGGACTTTGATTAATACCCAGGTTCATACGACTCATGAAGAGGGAATTGAGGGAAGCCTTTCATATATTTATTCGCTTAAAAAATCTAAAAATACCCAAGATGTTGAATCGGTGTTTTGGATGCATCAGTTTTCTAATGCTAAAGAATCTGATCGCAATGGTCAGTTTATTTTTAAGCTGGGGATTAATGAATTGATTTTTGATTCTCGAGTGGATACGACTCCTGAGGTTTCATTTAATAAAATGCCTTTTCAGCTTGGGAAAAGCCAGGTGAGAGGGGAATTTTTTGCGAGTGTGGCTAATGTCAAAGAAAATACAAAAGATCATGTTAATCACCAAGATTCTGTGGTGTATTTTGCTGGAACTTTACGTCGGCCCTGGGTGTTTTCTCCTACATGGAGTATGGATACTAGCTTTAGTCATATTGGGTATGTCTATGGAGATGAAAATCCTTGGCAACGGACTTTTGCCGAAGCGGCGTTGAGCTATCGGTTTCCTCTTCTTAACCCGACATTTTCGTATCGGAAATTGTTTTTTAATGAAGGTGAAAGCGGATTTGAATATCAGCGTATTTATTCGATTACTCATGATGAGTTTGGGTTGTCTCTTCAAAATCGGATTGGTCAACTTGAGACTCGTTATGATGTTAATTATCGTGCCCAAGGTGGGCAGACTCGGTCTCGTGAAATTCGGGTTACTTACTATATGCATTGTTGGAGCTTCACCGGTAGCTATGAGAGTGTCGAGTCGCGTATGGGATTTGGATTTTCTTTCTTTTAGGGACTGTTGCGTGCTTGTTATTTGATTATTTAAGGCCTAGGAATTTGTGGGTTTGGGGGATGACTCGGACGTCGGGAAGGCTTTTTAGAAGTTCGATGGCTCGGAAGATGTCTTTTTCGCTGGCGGGGATGGTGACTTCAGCGAAGGGAGTGACGGGTTGGAGGATGATAGGAAATTGAGGGTAGTTGTGCATGACCTTGCTAAGGAAGTCGAGATGGGTATCGGGGAAATTGCTGGTAAGAACGTATTTGACATAGACATTGGGACAGCTTTTGAGGATGGCCATGCTTTCCTCAAAGGCGGCTTCGTAACCAGGTTTGTAGTCGACACTGAAGTAGGTGATGATGTCTTTGATGCCAGATAAACGGTCGGGGAGTGTGACATTGGTTTCTAAAAAGAGAGGGGCAGGCATGTGGGGGTGTAGCTCTCGGATGGCGGTGGTGTGGAGTAAGGGTTCTCCGCCGGTCATGGCGTCGGAGCGGAGGGGGTGGTCTTTGAAGCGGGTGATTTGGTTGA